>JACZXL010000068.1 GCA_022571635.1 Planctomycetota bacterium | reverse complement strand
CCCGAGAAGGAGCAACGGATCTGGCGATTCCGTGATCAATTCGACCATTCGATCAAGGGCCTGCGTAATGTCCTGCGGCGGCTCCATCTCCGCCGGATCGCCCTGGTCGGGTTGGCGGACCCACCACAAGGCGCGGAGCTTGCCAAGCTCCGGCCCCAGACCATCGGCGTCAGGCCCAAGGCGAGCCTTGCGAACCTTCAAAGCCTCCTGGAGCATCTCCTTGGCTTGGTGCTCTTTTTCGTCGGCGGACAACTTGTTGCCGGCCTCGCGATCCAACCGGGCGGTCGCCAGCAGCGCTTCAACCCGACCAGCCCAACCGGAATCACTATCAGGCACGGCCTCCACGAACTCAGACAGATTTCGCAAAGCGTCTTGTACTTGCGCGTCTGTCGGGACGGGATTGCGTCGCAGGATCGCCAGCCCCTTATACAGCTTCGCGTAGACGTACCGCGGATCGGATTGGGGAACCCCGGCTTCCATGTCCTCCGCGGCTTCGTAGACGGGGTCCCATGCAGGCGAACGATTCACGAGTCGTGCACGACTGTGCAGTTCTTCAAGTAACTCCAAATGCACGTCGGCGTCAAAGGGACGATATCGAATCTTATGCCGGAGCACGCCGATGAACAGACCGTAGTACCGCTCAGCTTGTTGCTGCGTTCGCGGCCGAATGTGCAGTAACGCCTGCTCGTACTTCCGTAAATGGGAGAGATCGGATTTTTCCTTGGCCACCGCTCGGCCGTAGTCCTTCAGCGCCGCCTCGTATTCGCCTTTGGCCATGAATTGATCACCGGACTTGATATGCCGCGTCGTGTTGGCTCGATAGGCGAGGAGGCCCAAGCCGCCCAGGACGGCCACGGCCGCCAGGCTAATCGCGGCCAGCGTCAATGCGAATTTTTTGTTCAAACGCGATGCCATAGGTGACCTCGTATTCCCGGGTTACGCCGTAGAGTTCCGTTGTGTATCCTCGAACGATGATTCCACGTCGACCCAGTCCGGCAAACATCGCATCAGCTCCGGCAGAAGGTCAGCCAGAACCTCCGAGACGGCTTCAATGAAGTCGTCCCGACCGAAATCCTCTGGGCCCGCCAACAGGAATTGGACCTTGGCGTAGTAGGCGTATTGTGTCCTCAAATCAAAGGCGAATTTGCGCACGTCCACGGGATCGGGCATGGTTTCTCCGTTGGCGATGAAGAAATACCCGGCATAAACGCGCATTCCCGGGTTCTCCTCGGAGCCGAACTCCGTTGTGCGCAGCTCAAATTCCCCAATGGGCATCCGCAGACGCACCGGCTTGCCCGTCACTCGATCGTAGTGGGTCAGCACCGGATACGGCCTGCCCTTATTCAGGTGCTCGGAACTCAACTCCCACTGCGTGTCGTCGATCTTCAGCGGAAGATTCTTCGGGCGCGTCTTCGGGATCAGGCCCCCGGCTACAAGGCACCGGTCCGGCACATGCGGCACCGCGTCGATCAGTCCCGTGTAATAGGTGATATGGAGCGCCATCCCAGGCGCGTCCGGACGAGCCTCGCCTTGCGTGTACCAGCGATCGATGTACCGATCCGTGCCAAGTTCCTCCACGATCTCCGCCGTGAGGGGCATTCCTTCACCCTCGGCCCGCCAGTTTCCCAGGCGCAGCGGGATCGTCGTCAGCTGTGCGCGGAGGGGTACCGGCTTCTTCTCCAGAAAGGCATTGGCGGACTCCACGGCGTACCGGAAGCCCACACGGAGTCCCGCCAACGTCATGGCGGCGACAAGAAGCGCATATTTGGCATTTCGATCGAACAGCATCAGCCCGTCACCGCCCCCCCGACCTTCACCACCCCGGGGCTGCTCCCCTGAGCGTCGTCCTCAATAACGAGATGGCGTAGTGTCCACATTATCCCCAGGTAGATGAGGAACGCCGGGACGAGCCACAGCAACCCGATGAACGTATGGAAGTCACCCGCAGCGAAGTCCGTATCGAACATGCTCAGCACGGCCAGGGTCGCCACACGAAGGATATTCACAAAGATCGCCGTTGGAATCCCCATCGCGACCAGCGCGATCCTCTGCCACCAATGCCTGAGTCCCGTGAAGGCCATGGCCACCCCGAGGGCCAGAAACGCCATCAACATTCGCATCCCGGAGCACGCCTCGGCGATGTTCAGTGGTTTCGCCTCACCGTTACTCCAGATGTAAAGGATGTTGCCGGTGCGATCGGTATCGATCATGATGAGATTCAGGAAGATGTGTGATCCCCGGGCCGTGATGTCCTGCATTGGGAATGTCACGAGGTTCATCGCCCTCTCCGACACCGTCTGCCCGAACACACACAGATACAGAAGAGGAAACCACAGAAACAGCATTGCCCGAAAGCCGCAAAAGAGCAGCGCGACGCCGAACAACGTCAAGGTCAGCCCCGCCCCCTGCAGGTTGTGGTGGCGAACCGCAAGCGGACCGAGCCAACAGAACATATACCAGGCCCCCCCGATCACGATCGGGACGAGTCCGATCCACGTGGTCTTGAACGGTTTGGCCAGAAGCCGATCACGACTGAAGTAAACGAAGTAGCCCGCGATGAGGGGGATAATGAGGGTATGCCCCCAATCCGCCTGATGTTCGACGGCGTGCCTGAACTGGGCCGCGAAGAAGCGCCAAAACAGCCAGAAGGTCAAGGCCAAGATCACGGCGGCGCCGAGCACAAGCCGGCGCAACTCGGCGGCTTCGATCGAGGCCAGCGACGGGCGCAGCGTACCCGCGGCGGCGTCACCACCGGTTGCTGATCGGGAGTCTGGGCTCGGGCCGCTCATGGTCCCCTCCGCTTCGCCTGGCCCCCTGTGCTCGTTGGGGAGCATCGGTTCAACGTCGCCTCCGCCGGCGGCGCCGCCTCCAGACCTGCCGCAATCATGGCCGGGCATCCCCTGGCCAAGGCAAGTCTCACACGCCATCCCGGGTCTCATGGGCCGGCCGGCGTCTCTCATACGGCCCCGAGGCCGGGTCTGGTTCGGCGATCACCCGCGAAAATGCTCGAGCTCGACGCCGCGCCGGTGCAGACCCACTCGCTATCCCGTCTTACGCCAGCTACTGGCCTCGGAAATTCGTCGGCGGGGCGCCGAAGACGTCGTTGCCGAAGTTGCGATCGAGGAGGAAGCCGAATCCGTACGTTACCCGGAACCCGTTGCGGAAGATCGCCAGGGGGGTGGCAATCCAACTCGTGCCGATGATGATGTGGTCATCCGGCTTGAGGAAGACGTCCGGCTCGGTCCGCTGGCGGATCGCCCCGAGATTCAGCCGGACCGTCGCTTCGAGGTTGCGACCGACGATTCGGGTCAGATCCACGCGCTCCGGGATGGCCAGGGGCCCGGGACCGCCAGCCGCCGCTACCAGCCGGCTCAGTGTCAGCCGACTATCCGGAGGCAGTCGGTGAACACCAGCGCGGGCGATCTCGCCTTCTATGTACACCAAGCCCTGCACCGGCTCTTTGACGTAGATCCGATCGTTTGGACGAATCACGATGTTGTAGGAGCTATCGCCGTTCTTCAGCTTTTCATAGGGAATCTCGATGATTCGCTGTGCGAACAACGGGAGCTGACCCGCGGGACCCTCTTGGGCCGGCCCACCCGCCTCGTCGGACCGTACGCGGACCCACTCCCCACGCTCCTGATCGTAGATGAACGTGTCGCCGCTCTGGGGATCGCCCAAGGGCGGTTGCCGCCGGGTGCTCAGCTCCTCGACATCCACGACCGGGCGATCGGAGATCCGAACCGGCTCGAGTTGGTCAATGTCAACAAGCGGCTGGGCATCCTGAGGCAGCAGGCCCGGATTCACGCCGTTGTTGTCCCCCCGCTGCATCTGCTCGATGAGCGTGTCCACATCCACCGGAGGTTCCCGGTCGGAGGGGGCTTGGCCATCGTCTCGTCGGCCGGGGGCAAACTCCACCTCTTGGGAGAGCGGAGTCTGGCGGATCACATAGATTTGTTGCGTGAACGCGGGTACGCCACCCGCCAGGGCCAGCGCATTCATCAGCCGGAAGTCGGCACGGCGAAGGGCGTACATCCCAGTTCCGCCCACCGCTCCGTACATGGTGTAATTGAAGCCGCCCCCCTGCTCCACCACCACGTTCACCACCGGATTCAGCACCACCGTCTCGTGGATAATTCGGAACAAATGGTCCTGGAATTCCTGGGCGGTGAGGCCTGCGGCGGGGAGGTCGCCGATCACGGGGAGCCGGAACATCCCGCCCGCACCGATCGCCCGCGTCGCCACGGTCACCTGGCCGGGCTGCATGAGGTCCAGCACTTCGACGGTGATGATGTCCCCAGCGGTGAGCCGGTACTCCAGGTCGCTGGGGAGCAGGTCCGCGGGGGTGACTTGTGTCGCCGCTGCGAACGGGTCCGCCTCCTGCTCGATAACGTCCAGCCGCTCCAGAATCGGGATCATCGTGGCCGTGGGCTCAAACCGCCCGGTCTTGGAGGGGTTAAAGAACGAGTCCACCTCGCAGCCCAACAGGTGGGCTACCCCGACAACCAGGGTCACCACGAGAAGCGATCTGGCGGTCTTGAAGTGCATTGAAGTCATCGGATGCCTCACCGTCATCTGAATCGTCGAAGGTGCGGACGTCGGCCGCGGTGTTTCGCCCCGCCGGATAAGCCGAATGCCGCCTCCCGTTTCGAGCTGCGGTTTCGCACCGTACCTCAAGAACCTTGCTGCGTCCAAGTCAAGCCGGACAACTCCAGAGTGTTACCTCGTATATCGCACTTGGTTCGCTCTGAACCGGCGGTTCTTTCTATCGGTCCAGCCGCCCTGAGTCTGTGGGGAAAAAACCGGCAGATTCTCGGACCCTCGCGGCGGCCTCCGGCCGGGTTGCAACCGCCGCCATGCCGGCCCGCCAAGCGCGGCCTGCCCCTGATCCACGACCCCCAAGCAGCCGATGGCCCCTAGCAACAGGACCGGCGGCCGCTCCCAACCGACGCCGCAACCCCAGCGGGCTAGACTTTGACCGATGGCTGCTCAGATTCCCACCAACCCTCAAGTTCGCCCCCAGCCCGGTGGCCAGTCGCTGGACCGCCTCGCTCGGACGCTCTCGCGGCACCCCAGACCCCTCGGCGGAGACACCGCCCGACAGCTCGATCGGCCGGTATTCAGCCTTACGGGTCTGGTCCTGAACAACGACCAGCCGCAGCCCCAGCAGTTGGCCATCGGTCGAAAGCCGCCGTGGATCCGAGCCCGTGTGCCCGGCGGCGAGGGATACGATCGACTCCGGTCGATCGTCGATGGCAACGGTCTCCACACGATCTGCCAGGAGGGTTCCTGTCCGAACATCGGCGAGTGCTGGTCGCGCGGCACCGCCACCATCATGATTCTTGGCGAGATCTGCACCCGGTCCTGCGGCTTCTGCAACGTACGGACCGGCAAACCGCTGCCCCCCGACCCCGAGGAGCCGCAGCGCGTGGCCGAGTCGTTGGCCCTGATGAATCTCAAGCACGTCGTCATCACGTGTGTCGATCGCGATGACCTACCCGACGGCGGCGCCGCGATCTGGGCCGAGACGATCCGGCGCGTGCACGAGCAATGTCCTGGAATGTCGTTGGAGGCGCTGATCGGGGATTTCAAGGGCGATGCAGATTCGCTACAGCAGGTCATCGACGCTCACCCCGAAATCCTGGCCCACAACATGGAGACGGTCCGCCGCATGCACCCGGCCGTCCGGCCCCAGGCTCGATATGAGCGATCCCTGCAAGTCTTAGAGCGGATCAAGGAAGCCGGCCTCGTTTCCAAGACCAGCATCATGCTCGGCATCGGGGAGCGCAATGACGAAGTGCTCCAACTCATGGACGATGTCCGGAAGCGCGCCCAGACCGACATCCTCACCATCGGGCAATATCTCCAGCCGACGCGCAATCACCTCCCCATCGATCGCTGGGTCACGCCGGAGCAGTTCGACGTCTTGAAGGTTGAAGGTTTAGGCCGCGGGTTCAGGGTCGTCGAGTCCGGCCCCATGGTGCGCAGCTCCTACCACGCCGAAGAACAGGCCGCCCGCCTAAGCCCCGTTTAGAGAGAAAAAGGGGTCGGGAGTCTTTTCGCAGAAACAGTGTTTATTGACCTTTCAGCCGCGATTTAGCGAAAAGACTCCCGACCCCTTTTTCTCTCCGGTGCCGGTCGCCCGGCGGCGCGGCGAAGATTCCTTCTCATGACAGTCGCTGCCAGACCAGCCAAACGGCCATGACCAAAGCCAAAGCAACTGCGTATCGCCTGCGCTGGCTGATCCTCATCGCGGGCATCATCTACACGCTCTTGGGGCTCGCATGGCTTGTGCTCCCCTTTTTCAATGACATGAGTTTCGTGCAGGCTCTCTTCGGCAGCGGCGAGGGCGTCGGAGCGGTCGGTCTGATGTACACGCCCCTTTCCCCCGGCCGCCTCCTGGAAATGGAAGCGTGGAGCTACGGGGTGAACGTCGCGATTGTCCTGGGGCTGTTGCTGCTGGCCCAATGGGCGTTTCTTCGACCCGGCCGGGGCTGGATGGTCCGCGTCACAACCGTCGGCCGGCCGCTCAAATCCGCCGTCATCGCCGCGGCGCTCATGGCGATGCTCCTGACCATCGGTGCTTTCGCCCTGTTGCTGGAGTTGCCGGACTGGTGGGTGACAATCATGGGCGGCATCGAGAATGACGCCGTCGCGGGCGGCTGGGGCATCACCGGCATCTGGGCCGCCATGCTCATCGCCTGGGGCGTCTGGGCGTGGATCTTTTTCATCTACTGGAGACAGGGTGACCGCTACACACAATTGGGCAAGATGATCCGCGGGCTCGTGGCCGGCAGTGTGTTGGAGATCTTTGTCGCCGTGCCCGTGCACGTGTGGGCGGTGCGGCAGCGCGAATGCTATTGCTGCCGGGGTACGTACGCGACTCTGGTATTCGCGGGCGCTGTGCTGCTGTTTGCGTTCGGACCGGGAATCGTGCTGCTGTACGCGCGGGAGAAACACCGGCGAGGGAAACTGCTATGGGGCCAGACTTTTGAATGCCCCAAGTGCCGCTACGACCTGCGCGGAAGTATCCCGGCTGGCAGCACGACTTGCCCCGAGTGCGGGACGGCGATTCCCGGCTATCCCCCAGCCCAGCCGACCAATACCTCTGTATGACATCATCATTTGCCATCCATGATGGATCGACCGCAATTGTGTAATCTTGGGGTGCGCCTATATATGAGCGCGCACGGCGATTTCGCGAGGCCGGTGCGGATCAACCCGCCAGCAACGCGATCGCCCACACGATCGGCACCCAGAACAACAGCGATAACGCGATCCAATCCACGATCGGCCGCAGCGTCTGGGGCACGTATCGCAGCGGATAGTTCACGCGGCGCAGCACGGGAACCGCGACGGGCTCGATGCGCTGCAAGGCGCAATGGAGTCGGGCGAACCGAACCGCAGCGACGGTCGCCTCTTTCAGCTCCTCGGTTTGGGGAGCGCGGGGATCTTCCTCGTCGTCCTTGGCCGAGGCACGCTTCGGTTCGTCTTCGTCTTCGCTGCGAGGTTTGGACGCAACCTGCGCCTCAGGCGCCAACTCGGGATCCGGTTCTTCCGCGGGTTCGTTCGATGCTCCAGCCTCCGGTTGCGCCTCCGTCTCGGTAGGCTCCTGGACGTCCATGGTGAAGTCGGTTTCCGACTCCGCCGCCGTCTCGGAATCAAGCGCCGCCGGTTCAGCCATGTCGTCGCCCGCCTCTTCCCCTGATGGATCAGTTGCCGCAGAGGCCTCGTCGAGCACCTCCGATGATGTGGAGTCCTCGGACTGAACCTCAGATATGTTCATCTGCGGCTCGGAATCACCGGCTGAGGCGACGGGCTCGTCAAGATCGTCATTCGCTGCATCCTCCGGCGAGTCACTAACCCCCTCGATCAGCTCTGCGACTTCATCCGCCAGAGTCTTGTCAATCTCGGCGAGGCCTTCATCGAGCGGCGGCGGCTCGGTCGCGGGCGCGGTCTCGATCGACTCGCTGGCCGCTTCGGTTTCGCCGGGCGGCGCTGCGGTATCGATCACCGCAGGAGTTTCCTCGGCCATATCAATCGGAGTCTCCTGCGGACTCGAATCCTCATCCGCATCCAGCAGTTCGTCGAGCTGAGCGGTGATGTCGGCCAGCTCGTTATCAGCCGAGCTCGCCGGTTCGTCGGGTTCGATCGCGTCAGTTGCCGGCGGTGGCGGCGCCTCCATCGCTCGGACCGTCGCATCCTGCGGCAGCTCATCCGCAGCGACCGCCTCTGTCATCTCCTTCGGCGCGTTGGCCTGGACAGCGGACGCCTGGACCTCCGGCTGAACCAAGTCATCGAGTTGCGCCGTGAGATCGTCGAGATTCGCGTCCGCCGAGCCCGATGATTCACTGTCTTGATGGGACTCGTCGCCGTCCGAAATATCCGCGTCGATTGGCTCCGTCGGCGCAATCTCTTCCTGTGGCGTGGCGGGCGCCTGTGCATCGATGCTGGAGACGACCTCGACCTGCTCGGATTCGTTCTCTTGAAGGCGAGGTCCGTCGTCGGGCTCGGGGATTGTTGACACCGACGCATCATCCGCCAAGGACGACTCGTCAGACGGCGATGATTCTTGATCCGGTAATTCGGGAGTAGGATCGGCTTTCTCCGCCGCGCCATCAGTCGAAGCGTCGTCGGTCTGGGGTGATGCCGGTTGATCCACTGAAGCGGAGTCTTGGGCGCCCGGATTGAGCATCTCGTCAAGCTCCTTGGCGAGCCAGTCGAGATCGACGCTGCCGGCCGGAGCTGATGGAGTCGGTTGATTATCCACGAGACCGACGGCGGCCGGCCCCTGCGCGGATATTTGCGGAACGGAACGCGGCGCTGTTGGTTGCACGTCGCCCATCGACTCGAGAAGCTCAGTGATCTGCGGCTTCAACTCCTCGGCGGTGAAGGTTGCGCTGACATCCTCGCTCGACCGTGCCTCGCGGACCGACTCGGGTTCCGCGTCGCCAACATCGGTCGCCGGCGTCGCTCCCTCGGAGGCTCCAGTTTCAGAATCTTGTTCCTCTGTTGCCGATTCGTCCGTTTGATCGGCGCCGACCCGCGTCGCCTCAGTATCTACCAACGTGTCCGGCCCCTCGTGACTATCCGTTTGCTCATACTCCGGTTCGGCCGTCTCTTGCTCGATCTCCTGAAGCACATCGCTGGACACTTCAGGTTCTTGTGCAACAGATTCGAACATCTCCACCGGGGGTTCGGCGTCCGCGGTTACCGCCTCCTCCATGTCGGCCGTCTCATCCGTCGGTAACTCGGGGCTCAGTTCAGCCTCGACCTCGATCTCGTCGGGCGACTTCATCGGCGCGCCGACGATTTCTTCTTCTTCGGAGTCGGATTCCGACGCCCAACCAAGCGCCTCCCGGCCGTCGTCACCGTCCGAATCCGAGATCGCTTCATCGTCGCTCGGAAGTGTGTCGGCAACGCTGAACGACTCTTGCTCCCCGAGTGGCGGTTCGTCAGACTGGTGCTCCGTCGTCATCGCCTCGGGGGAATCGCTCTCCTTGGTTTCCCATATATCTTCAGCCAGGGGTTGCTGCGGTTCAGCAACGTCGAACGAAGATGCCGACGCTTCGAACTCGAGACCGGGCGCGTCGTCTGCACCGGCCTGGCCCGGCGCCGCCTCGGACGGCACATCCTCGTCCGCCGATTCCCACCCAATAGCTTCGGAGGTCACGTCGAACCCGTCGTCCGCCAAGTCTGCCACGATGTCATCAAGCGGGGACGGATCGAACGCCTCGTGCAATGGCGCAGTATCACCAGATTCCAACCCCGGCTCGGACGGCGCAATCTCGTCGGGCTCGGACGCGGGTAATTGTTCATCGCTCGGCTGGGTCGGCAATGTCGGTTCAACCGGCATCTGCGGCGCCATCTCCGGCACGTCGCCGGACTCCATCGGGCGCTGCGTCTGAAGCTGCGCGTCAATCGGCTCTTGGCTTGACTCGGTCGGCGCCTCAGACCTCGGCTCGTCGCCTGGTGTGTCCTGAACGTCCGAAGCCTCCTGCGTGAGTTGCCTGATCTTGTCGGCGAACCCGTCATCAGCGCTGGCTTGCGAGAGTTTGGCCAGAGCTTGCGAAAGCTGCTCGATCTTCAAAAGCGACTGATCGACATCCGCCGAGTCGGCGGGCGGACTGTCCAACGTGGGGGCAGCCCCGGCGGTGTCGGCAGAATCTGCGCCTTGATCGGAAGGAACCGCCGCTTCGTCGGCTCCATGGTCCGTCGACTCACCGGCTGCGTCGGTCTGGTCGTGGGGATCGTTCTCGGGCATACAGCACCGGGTGGTATCGCGCAACGCGCTGTGCCTTCATCGGCCCGGCGTGGTGCCTGCCCTGCGGAATCGTGCAGGCCCCTTAGTATTACCGGACCACAAGGTTGTCACGGTGCACGACCTCTTCGTATTCGCAGGCTCCGAGCACGGCCGCAATCTCGTCCGTGCGGCGACCGACGAGCCGACGCAGCTCGCCCGAGGGGAAGTTGACGAGACCTCGAGCAATCTCCATTCCCGCAGGATCAACGATCCGAACCACCGCCCCGCGATCGAAGTCGCCGGCCACCCGCTGCATCCCCACGGGCAAGAGACTGCGGTCTTGTTCGCAAATGGCCGTGGCCGCCCCGGCATCAATGTGCAGCTCGCCGCGGGGATGATCAAAGAACGCGATCCACCGCTTCCGCCCGCCCAGGCGCTGCGGACCCGGCTCGAACACCGTCCCCAATGGTTCGCCGGCAAAGATCCGAGTCAGGACATCCGGCGTTCGGCCGTTGGCGATCAGGGCCCATTCGCCGGCCCGCGTGACCATCTGCGCCGCCTGGAGCTTCGATTTCATGCCGCCCGTCGTGAGCGACGACTCCGCCGGGCCCGCCATCGCGAACGTTTCCTCCGTAATCTGCTTCACGTTTGCAACGAGTTGGTCCGGCCCATCACCGCGGGAGCGATCGAGCAGCCCGTCGGCATTCGTCAACAGCACGAGCAGATCGGCGCGTATGAGGCAGGCCACGAGCCCCGACAACAGATCGTTGTCGCCAACACGAATCTCATCCACCGCGACCGTGTCGTTCTCGTTGATGATCGGCACCACACCGCCGGCCAGGAGCCGGTTCAACGTGTTCCGCGCGTTGAGGTGACGGTCGCGCGCGGCAAGATCAGCGTGCGTCAGCAGCACCTGGCCCACCGTCAGATCATGTTTGGCAAACAGATCGCGGTACAAACCGATCAGGCGAGCCTGGCCCGCCGCCGCCGCCGCTTGCAATGATGGAAGATCGCGCGGCCGGGTCGTGATCCCCATCTCGCCCAGCCCTGCCGCCACCGCACCGGACGTGACACAGATCACCTCCCGGCCGGTTGCTCGCAGCGCGGCCATTTGATCAACCAGGGACGCGACCTGACACTCATCGAGCCCCGGCGCGCGCCGGGGCTGCTCATCCACCAGGATCCGGCTGCCGATCTTCACCACGATGCGGCGGGTATCATCGATCCACTCGCGACGTGGAGTTGCGCTCATCGGTCCTCTATCCACGACAACACGGCGACCCAACAACGCCCAGGGAACGGCCCCTTGAAGTCCATCAATCATCGACCGGACGATGAGAACTGACGAGCACATTCTTGAGATGGCCCAGCAGGCGGCGTCGGCGGCACGCGCGGTGGCCCGCCTCAGCGCCGAGACCAAGAACCTGATCCTGCACCAGATGGCCCAAGGGATTTTGCAGCATGACGAGTCGATCCTGACCGCCAACGCGCGTGATCTCCAAGCGGCCCAGAGCGCCGGCCTCAGTCACGCCATGCTCGATCGATTGCGACTCGACCATCCGCGCCTCGAGGCCATGGCCGAGGGGCTGTGTCAGGTCGCGCGATTGCCTGATCCGGTCGGCAAGGAGCTGAGCGTCGTCCGCCGACCGAACGGACTGATCATCCGCAAGGTTCGCGTGCCGCTGGGGGTTGTGGCGGTAATCTATGAGTCTCGCCCCAACGTGACGGCTGATGCAGCGGGGCTTTGCTTCAAAGCGGGCAACGCGGCGATTCTGCGCGGCGGGTCCGAGGCGACACACAGTAACGACGCCATTTTTGATGCGATGCTCGCCGCCGGCCGTAGTGAGGGACTGCCGAACCACGCTATTCAATTGGTCAAGACCACCGATCACGAAGCGGTCCATGCCTTGCTTCAACTGGAGCAATACATTGATCTGGTGATTCCGCGCGGCGGCGAGAGTCTGATCCGCGCTGTCGCTGAACATTCCAAAGTGCCGGTGCTGAAACATTACAAGGGCGTCTGCCACGTGTATGTCGATCGCGCCGCTGATTTGGACATGGCGGTGAAGATCGTGATCAACGCAAAATGCCAGCGGCCCGGCGTATGTAATGCGATGGAAACACTGCTGGTGCATGAGGAGATCGCTGAGGTCTTCTTGCCGCGCGTTGCCGACGAGCTGATTTCACAGGGCGTCGAACTGCGCGGCGATGAGCGCACGTGCGGCCTCGTCGCCCAAGCAAAGTCGGCTACGCACCAAGACTGGTCCGAAGAATATCTCGATCTCATTCTCGCAGTGGCTGTCGTGGGCGATCTTGAGGCGGCGATCGACCACATCCAACGCTACGGCACGCATCACAGCGACGTGATCGTGACCGCGGACGATAAAGCAGCGCAGCGGTTCACGCGCGAGGTCGATTCGGCTACGGTCTACATCAACGCTTCGAGCCGATTCACCGACGGGTACGAATTCGGCATGGGGGCTGAGATCGGCATCAGCACCGGCAAGCTCCACGCCCGCGGCCCCTGCGGTCTCGAAGAACTCACCACCTACAAGTACATCATCCAAGGCACCGGCCAGATTCGCCAGTGATCTTCTATTTAGCCCCCGGTTTACCGGGGGTTACCACGTCAGTCCGCAAACCTCTGCACCCCCAAAAACCCAATCGGCAACTCGGTCCGCCCATCAAGCGCTAAGTCCGCCAGCGCTTCGCCGATGACACTGGCGAACTTGAAGCCGTGGCCGGAGAACCCGCAGGCGATCGTTACGTTCGCATGTTGCGGATGGTGATCAATGATGAAGTTGGCATCAGGCGTGTTGGTGTACATGCACACTGATGCTTCCAACAACGGTCCATCTGCCCCGGGAATGAACCGGCCCAGCATTTCACGAAGCTCGTTCATCTCGTCGTCCTGCGCAACATGATCGATCGCATCCGGGTCGGTGGACGGCCCGGGACAATGCACCGAGAGCTTGAAGCCCGCCTTGTCCGAGAGAATCGGGAACCCGTAGTACATCCCCCCAGCCGGCCGGTCGATTGCCCATATCGGTAGCGTACCCAGCGCAAACAATTCAGCTTCCGGGGGCTGAACCCAAATCGCGATCTGCCTGGTTACGGACAGCTCCACGCCGATCTCGTCGAGGACTCGACTGCTCCACGGCCCGGCGCACACGATCAGATGATCGGCTTCGTATTCGCTTTGCGTCGTGTGAATCGTCACCGACTTGGAATCCGCTTCCCATTTCACAACTGCTTCGTTGGCGCGCAACACTGCGCCGCGCTTCGCCGCATGTTCTGCACATGCAGAGATGATTCTCTCCGGCAACAACAACCCAGCTTGCGGCTCGTAGAATCCAACGTACCCGTCGGGGATTGTGAACTGCGGATAGCGCTTCGCAGCGTCATCGTATTCGATCCATTCGTGGGTCAGGTCGTGAGTCACCGCCGCGTCGCGACTGCCGGCGATGAGTTCGCAATCGGCCGGTCCGAACCAAATACCCCCGGTCATGTGCAGCAGCTTGCGTTCCGTTATCTCTTCAAGTTGGTGCCACAGCTCCAACGAACGGCGCAGCAACGGCACATAGTCCGGGTGCTCGAAATAGCACATGCGAAACGCACGCGATTGGCCGTGCGCGCTGCCCTGGTCGTTCGGAATGTCGAATTGTTCGAGCCCGAGGACCGCGGCCCCGCGCGAGGCAAGGTGGTAACACGCCGAGGCGCCCATCGCTCCCACACCAAGCACGATGACGTCGAATCGTTTGGACATGAAAACGACCTACCGGTATCCCCACGAAGGGTAGCGACAAGAGCCAGCAGTGTAGAATGATCGCGTGAGACGATGGTTCACACGGCTCGCGGTTTTTCTCCTGCTCGGCGCTGTGGTCAATGTTGCCGTTGCGTGGGGCGGCGTTCTCTGGACAGGGCGAATGCCTGAATTCGGACCGTTCGTAGATATCTCTGATCCGTTCGCTTGGCCGCGCGAGGTACCTGCC
>JACZXL010000067.1 GCA_022571635.1 Planctomycetota bacterium | reverse complement strand
AGAATACTTGGACATCTTTGCCGAGCGCGATTTCCATGATCTTTGCCTCAGCGCCAAGTCGATGGACGCGGGCGTGGTGATCGACGTGTACACGGAAGTTTCCAAGCGGTTCGACTATCCGTTGCACTTGGGCGTCACCCACGCCGGGCCGAAGGAAACCGGCGCCATCCGTAGCGTCGTCGCGTTGGGGACGCTGCTGTCCAACGGCATCGGCGATACGGTACGCATCAGCTACGCGTCCGATCACATCCACGAAGTCGAAGATGCCCTGGAGATGCTGTATTGCCTGGGTCTACGACAGCGCCTCGGCGCGGAGCTCATCGCCTGTCCCACCTGTGGCCGGATTCAAGTCGACCTGTTCACGCTCGTGCAGCAGGTGCGAAAGAAGCTGGCCGATGAGATCACCCTGCCCATCAAAGTGGCGGTGATGGGGTGCGTAGTCAACGGCCCCGGCGAAGCGGAAGGCGCCGACGTCGCGGTCTTCGCCGGCGACCGCCGAGGAATCATCTACGTTCAGGGCGAGCGCGTCGCCAATGTTCCCGAGAATGAGATTCTCGACCGACTGCTGGCGGAATGTCGCAACTTCCAGGACCGTGTGCGGCGAGGGGACGCGAAACTTGGAGACAAGAACGTCCGGATCGTTCCCCCCGATCCCATCGGCGAGCTGGGCAGCGGCATCCAAAAGATCGCAGCGGGACAGGTCGAGAAGCTGACCGTCGGCCAAACATAATTCAGATCGCCGCATCGTTCGTTCCACAGCGACGCGCCTACCAACCCAACGGCGCATCGTCGTGCTTGGCCGGGTCGCTACACTTCGTGCATGGGTAATCGTTCGTCCTTCATGGTGCGAGTGCTCGGCAGTTCGCTGCTGTGCGGAAGTTTTGTTCTCAACGGCGGGTGCTCGGCGGACGAGCCGTTCAATCCGTCGTTTGCGCTTGTCTACGCCGACGCCAAGGTTGTTCTGCGCGAAATGAAATTGGACCCAAAGCCGTTGCAGCGCCCCTTGATCGTCGTCGGCGGCGTCCACGACCCGGGGTTCATTGCCCCCGGCGTCGTTCGCAAACTCCGGGTCGTAACGTCGTGCGACGATCGCATCATCAGCGTGTCGTTCTTTGGTCCGGGGCTGGGCACGTTCGAGGCGTGTGGCAAACATCTTGTCGACGCGGTCGAGCAAGCATTCCCCAGCGACGACCCGGACATCACGATCGAAGTGGACGTCGTCGGATTCTCGATGGGCGGGCTGGTGGCGCGGCATGCCGCCGGCCCCAACTCGCCCGGCAAACGCCTCAACATCAGGCGGCTGTTCACGATCAGCTCACCGCATCGAGGGGCCAGGCTCGCCAGCCTCCCCACCGCTGATCAGCGCACGATCGATATGCGGCCGGGCTCGGCCTTCCTCGCTGATCTGAATTCCCACCTGTCCGAGGCAGAGTATGAACTGCTGACATACACACGTCTGGGCGACATGATCGTCGGCCCGGAGAATGCGGCTCCCCCCAGCATGTCGCCGTGGTGGGTCGCCAACGCCCCCTTCTCATTGGCACATCTTGCCGCCAGCACAGACGCGAGGATCCTCGCCGACATCGCCCGCCGGTTGCGCAACGAACCGCCGTTCGCCACCACCCCCGCCGCGCCCCTGCCGGACAAGGCGATCACTGGCGGTGAGGAAACCTCGAAACGTCAAAACGCCGAAACAAGGCGAAGTCATGGCCCGCGATCATAAAGCCGCAGCCTGCGGTCGGGGGATGGGATCGGGGATGGGCGATTAGGGTATCGCTTCGGCCCGGAGGACCGGGCGAATGTTCCCTGAGTTTCATGGAAGACGCCACTGACTGCCCCTGGTTTGACGTCGGCTCCGCCGACATCAACGGCGACGGTAAGCTGGCCGAGCGCTCTTCGGGTCTGTTTGCTGGTGCCACGAGCCACCTTCGCCTACACTCTGCGGCCATGGGTAGCCACGATTACGAGGGAAGGATGGGCAGCTGGGTAGCTGCACGGTGCCGGAAGCGTTACTCCGATCGCGGGAAGGACGTGCCCAAGAAGGTAAGGGATTGGCTTGAGCTTATCACCAACCCGCATGAACGGGACCACGAGGCCAACGACGAGGTCTTGGGCTGGCTGATCAAGACGATCGAAGACCCGGACGCAGCGTAGGCACCGCGAGCACAGCCGCCGACGGAGACGCGTCGTCGAGGACGCACCGCGCCGAAGCGGGACGTTTTACTGCTCCCGGTCTGAGCGCGGCGGAGCACTGGGCGCCACGTTCAGTCGCGCCCACCATACCGCCGCCTCGTCAGGCTTGCCCCAGGCATCGTAGAGGTCGGCGAGCGCACCGATTGCGTTGACCGTCCGCTCGTGATTCGGGCCGAGGGCGGTGGCGAGAACCTGGTGTGCGTCGAGCAGTGCCCTCTCCCCCTCCTCGTACCGTTTAAGCGCGGTGAGGCACCTGCCGTGGTCGGCGAGGAACACACCGGTGTGCCAGTGACCTTCCGGCAGCGATCGCTTGGCCGCCGCGACAGCGAAGGAGAAGAGCGACTCCGCCTCGCCGTACCGATCCTGGTTCTCGTAGAGGCTGGCCAGGTTGCGCGTGGAGACCAGCGTGCTGGGGTGCTCCTCGCCCAAGACCCGGCGTTTGATCTGAAGCGTCTCTAGGTACAGGGCCTCGGCATTTTTATAGCGGCCTTGGCGGTCGTAAAGAAGTGCCAGGTTGTTCATCGAGATCAGCGTCTCTGGATGCGCCTCGCCCAGCAGGTGGCGTCGGATCTCAAGCGTCTCGACGTAGAGCGGCTCCGCTTTGTCGTATCGCTGCTGCCTCAGGTACAGCCCAGCCAGGTTGTTCATGGAGGTCAGCGTCCCTGGATGCTGCTGTCCCAGCGTGCGGCGTCGAATCTGAAGCGTCTTGAGGTACAGCCGCTCAGCTTCCGGATACTGGTGTTGGTCGATGTACAGCACGGCCAGGTTGTTCATCGAGATCAGCGTCTCTGGATGCGCCTCGCCCAGCCGTTGGCGTCGGATCTGAAGCGTCTTTTCGTAGAGCGGCTGGGCATCCTCGTAGCGCCCCAGATCCCGGTAGAGCCCAGCGAGGTTGTTCATGGAGGTGAGCACCAGCGGGCGCTCCTCGCCAAGCTCCCTCCGCCTCAGATCGAGCGCTTCGGCCAGGTAGGGCTCCGCCGCCTCGTAGTCCCCCAGCCTCCAATAGGTGCTGCCTAGGGTCGCTCGGATCGAAGCCTCCACGAGGGGCTCGTCTCTGAATCTCCCCTCGATCTTCTTCGACGCCGCCTCCAGGACCTCACGCATCGTCACGTCGGGCCCCTGCTCCTGAGGCGCCGCCGCCGCCAGCAGGTCGTCATTCAGAAAGTCGTTGACGGCCTGGGCGATCGCGGCCTGCATCTCCGCCTCTCGCCGCTGCTGGGCCTCGGCCGCGCGGGCCTCCTCCGCATCTGCCGCGGCTCGTGTGGCCAACACAAGTCCGACGCTCGTTCCGCTGATTCCTGCCAGCAAGGCCAGCGCGAGGGCTGCGCCGGCGGTCACCCCCACTCGGTGCCTGCGGATGTACTTCTTGACTCGGTACGCGGCGCTGGGGGGGCCGGCCGCCACCGGTTCGTGTTTGAGGTGGCGGGCGAGGTCGGCGGCGAGTTCCGACGCGGTGGGGTAGCGGCGGGTGCGGTCCTTTTCCAGGGCCTTCATGGTGATCCAGTCCAAGTCGCCGCGCAGCTCGCGCAGTAGTGACCTTGGATCCGCGCGGCGCTTTTGCGCATAGGTCGTTGATTCGTCGCTGAGGCTGCTCAAACGTGTGCTCGGCTTGGGCGGTTCAACCTCACGGATAATGCGCTGGATCTCGGCGAAGGCCGCTTGGCGCAGTGTCGTCGGATCGAACGGCAACGCGCCGGTCAGCAGTTCGTACAGCAGCACGCCGAGCGAGTAGATGTCCGAGCGGGTGTCGATATCGAGACCGCTCCTCTCCGCCTGCTCGGGGCTCATGTATTCTGGCGTCCCGATGAGCTGGCCCTGTTCGGTGAACAGCGTCCGCTCGGTGAGCTTTTGATGAAGGGCCTTGGCCACACCGAAGTCGATGACTTTCGGCACAGCCTGGCCGTCAGCGATCATGACCAGCACGTTGGACGGCTTGAGGTCGCGGTGGACGATGCCTTTCTGATGGGCGTGCTGAACGGCGTCGCAGACCTCCATGAACAATTCCAGGCGCTGCTGCGTGCTGAGGCGGTGGCGGTCACAGTACTCCGTAATTGGCTCGCCCGGCACATGCTCCATCACAAAGTAGGATCGCCCCGTATCTGTGATTGAGGCGTCAAACACCTTGGCCACACCGGGGTGGTTCATCATGGCTAGGGCCTGCCGTTCCGCCTCGAAGCGGGCGATGACCTGCTGGGTGTCCATGCCGAGCTTGATGATCTTCAGGGCGACCCGGCGGCGGATGGGCATTTCCTGCTCGGCTAGGTACACCACGGCAAAACCGCCTTCGCCAAGGGTTTCGAGGATCTTGTAACGGGCCACTCGATCGCCGGGGCGCAGATCGGCCGCGTTCATTTCAGTGGGCCGCGCAGGCGGGCGGTCACTGTCCGATGGCGGCCGCTCGGTTGTTGGCTTGTCCTCCTGCATGGCGATGCTCTCCTCCCTTGCCGACGAGACTTAGGATACCGAGGTCTGGCCCCTCGTGTACGGTTGACCTGCTCCATTTCGACGGCAACGGCTCCGTCGGCGCATCCGATCTCCTCGCCCTCCTCGCCAACTGGGGGCCGTGTCCCTGAAGATGGCATCGAGGGGGAGGAGAATGCCGCGTGGGCGCGGCGGGCAAGGTCTCTTGGGGCGCGTGGTTACCGAGCCGGGGGCGAGCGGTGGGTGTACAGGGCGTGGGGTGGATTCTGGCGGTTTTTTCGGCTCCGGTGGCTGGGGACGTTCGTACAGGTACCTGTTGCAGCTATGATCTCGTGGAAGGATTTCAGTGCCGTCATCACCTCAACTCAGGCATTCCCGGATAAAGGAGCGATCGATGAGCACGCGCCCGCTGAGCCGTGATCGTGGGTTCACCATCGTGGAGCTGCTGGTGGTCATCGGGATCATCGCGATCCTGCTGGCCCTGCTCGCCCCGGCGCTGGGGGGGGCGATCCGGCGGAGCCATAAGTTCGAGGAGACCAACGGGCTGCGTGAGGTCGCCAAGGCGTGGAACCTGTACGCCAACGCGTTTTCCGGGGCCGCCCTGCCGGGGTATCTCGAGCCGGGCATGCAGGGCCCGCCGCCGGGGTGGAACGTCGAGTACGAGTACCACACACCGCCCCCGGGACCCCCGGGGACGACCAGCATCGTTATCCCGCAGGACATCGCCGCGCCGTGGACCTGGCGGCTGCTGCCGTACCTCAGTTACAACCATGACGTGATTCACGGTCATTTGGATGAGCCGAACGTCGATCAGTCCAACATGACCGAGCCGACGGAGGCGCAGGAGATCGCCTATGAGCCGGGCTTCGGCTACAACGGCTATTACGTCGGCGGGTGGTGGGAGATGGTGGATCTCGGCGGTGACGACATCCCGCGGTACCGCTTCTTCGAAGCCACGGCCGATCTGGACGGGGACGGCTCGATTGATCCGAAGAAAGAGTTCGCGCGAGTCGTGGTTCGATCGATCAGCCAGATTCGGCGGTCCACGGAGCTCGTGGTGTTCTGCTCGTCTTCGGAGGTTGAGCCCGGGGTGTACAAGAAGTGGAAGAGCGACCGGCCGGGGTCGCACATCGTCATCCCGCCGTGGCTGGCCGACGAGCAGCAATGGGGCTTTCCGACCCGCGGCCCCGGAGGCCCCAGCAGCCCCGGCGGTACCCAAACGGCGGCAGCGGGGCTGGGCGACATGTGGACGATCGAGGCCTTCATACAGACTTCAGTCCCTATCGCCCGTTACACAAAGTCCACCGCCGTCGTGTATGCAGACGGGCACACGGCCAATCAGTCGGCCGGCGATCTGATGGACATGCGCCAGTGGATCGACACCGCCGACAAGAGAGACTACCAGCACCTGCCTTAGGATCACCAGGACAAGCGCTGCGAACTCTTGCGATCGGGGCCCGGATCAGTGGTCCGGCTGACCGGGGGTGTCGCCCCATTGCCGTTGCAATTGTTGCTTGAAGGTCCGGCGAAGGAACTCGAGCTGCCCCGGCCGGACGGCGGAGTGCTTCAGATCGACCTTGATCGCCGTGACCCACGTCTTGCCCGTCGCCTGATATCCCAATTGTGAGGTCAGGCGATCAGCCATGTCCCGCATGTGAGCCGCGCCGTACAAGACCGCGACGGATTCGACCTCCGGCTCCAGTTCGCGGATGGTCCTGAGCTGGTCGATCACGATCTGATTGCGCTGGCCGACGATGACTTCCTCGAAGCCGGCCCCGAACTGCTGGAGGCCCTGCTCGAGGATGGTCTCGTCGCTGAACATCTCGATCAGGATGACCTTGAGGGTGTCGGAGATGGCGCCTTCCATCCACTTGTCCATGGTCTGCACGAGTTTGAGGATGAAGCCGACCAATTTGGCCGGCCAAGACGTGCCGGCCAAAGCGCCGCTGATGGGGCCGAAGTCGACGCCCTTGTCCTGAAGGGCCTGCTCAAGCTGAACGACGGTCATGTCGCTGCAGCGCCAGCCCGGTCGGCCGTAGTCGATCGCCTCAAGCTGGAACTGAAGCCCCAGGGCCGATGCGAGCTGGGCTTGAAGATTGTCCTCTTCTGGGAGCAAGCCGGCGGTCTCGGAGGCCGTCTCGTGACTCATTTCCAGATCGGCATCCGCCCCCTCACCACCGACCTTGCCATCGGCGCCGAGGCTGACCAAGGTGTACGACTGCTGATCGTCGGCACTGGCGTACGCGAGCGGTCGGCCCCACGCATCGACGCTCGCCGTCGTCAGCCAGTCCTCCAGTCGTGGATCGCGGCCGGCGGCAAATGACAGCAACTGCGTCTGATCCTGGGGATACTTTCCGAGTTGGTCGTGATGCGTGGCGAGGGCTGCGGTCACGAACTGCATCGCCTGGGTCGTGCTGGCCCGGCGATGCTCGTCGTCATCGCCTCCGGCCCCGGCCGCGCCGGGCGGCATCACGGACTCGTACAGCACCACGTCGTACTCCCCGAGGAGGGATTGGATCTGGTCGTACAGCTCGCGCTCGCCGATGTGAGACACGCCGACGAGCCCAATCTTCGGGCCCAAGCCGTCCGCGGGAACGAAACGTAGGGCGGCGATCTCCAGGGCGATCGACTCGCCGGGCTCCTCGACCACCCGTAGATACGCCGCTTCACTCTCGGCTGGGAGGTCCTGCGGCTGTGACTGCGCGGGTTGCCCGCAGACTACGGACACGGGAAGGAGCAGGGCCGCCAGGGGAACCACCCTCACGGCCCGACGGGCAACGACGATCCGAGGAACAGACATGTTCGACTCCTGCTGGGACGGGGCCGGAGCGTCAGCCGATCCGACCGGACACCGCGGTGCGTTTGGCGGTCATCGCTTCTGTTGTTTCGGCGGCGGTGGTCTTTGCCGCCGGCCGCCCTGCCGTGGGCGCGACGCCGACTCCTTGTTGGGCTGCGGCGATCAGTGATTCCATCCGCCCGATCGATCGCTGGGCATGGGCTCGAAAGACCATGTAGGGAAACAACGTAAAAATGGCCACCACCAAGCCCATCGCGGTGGTCAGCAGCGCCTCGGCGATGCCGGTCGAGACCGCCCGCGGGTCGGTAAGTGTGTCCTGCACGCCGAGCAGATTGAACGACTGGATGATCCCAATGACCGTTCCGAGTATCCCCAGCAGGGGAGCGGCGGTGATGATGGTGGACAGCGTGGCCATGAATCGATCAATGCGTGGACGTTGCGTCTCGACCGCCTCGATGGCGACCGCGTCCGATGCGCCGTGTTGCAGCAACTGCTGGGCGATGTGCCCGTACACGGACCGCGGCGGCAGCAGCGCCCGCTTGATTTGGGCGGGATCGCCGGCTCGAAACGCGGCGTTGAGCCGGCCGAGCCGCCGCGGCCGACCCGGGCCGTGCAGCGTCGTCCAGAACCAGGCCCGCTCCACGATCAGCGAGAGGCTGATGACGCTCAGGACCAGCAGCGGGATCATCACGATGCCGCCCCGCTGGATCAACACCGCCAAATCGCTTGTGTCGACGGGCATTGGAGCAATGATACGCCCGCCGACCAACTGCGCCCGCATCTGCCGCGGCCCCGGTCCGCCGGTACAATCTCGACGTGATGCCTGCCGCGACCGACCCCCGATGTGAGCCGATGATCCTGCAGGAGCTGCGGGTTGAGATCGAAGCGGACCTGACTCGGCGGATCGACGCCCTCACGGAGCCGCAGCCGCTGCGGGAGGCGCTGCGCTACGCGCTGCTCGGCAGCGGCAAGCGCCTGCGTCCAGTCCTGACGCTGCTTTGCTGCGAGGCGGCGGGCGGGGAGCGTGATGATGCCAGATCGGCGGCGGCGGCGCTTGAACTCATCCACACCTTCAGCCTGGTCCACGACGATCTGCCCGCGATGGATGACGACCAGCTGCGCCGAGGTCAGCCGACGCTTCACGTCCAGGCGGGTGAGGCAATGGCGATCCTGGCGGGAGACGCCATGATGTGCTTGGCGTTTCAATGGATAACCGAGGGGACCGCTGCCGCCAAGACCACAAGCCGGCTCGCTGAGACGTTGGCGGAAGCGACGACCAAGATGATCGTGGGGCAGGTCTACGACACGGTGGGCGGGTTCTCGGCGCAGTTGTCCCGGGCCGATCGACTGCACCTGATCCATCAGCACAAGACCGCGGCCCTGCTTCGGGCGGCCTGCCGAATGGGAGGCATCTGCGGCGGCGCCGATGACACGCAGTTGCAGGCTCTGACCGGCTACGGCGAGGCGATCGGTATGATGTTCCAGGTCGTCGACGATCTGTTGGACGTGACGCAAACTACCGAACATGTTGGCAAAGCGACGGGAAAGGACCGCCAAGCCGGCAAGCTCACCTCGCCGGACGTCCTGGGACCCGAGGCGTGCCGGGCCGAGGTGGATCGGCTGCGCCGGGACGCTCACGCCGCCCTGCTGGGGTTCGGTGAATCCGCTCAGCCTTTGATCGAACTCTGCGACTATATGGCCGTACGGACAAAGTGAGGCTACCCTTGGGACCTGGTCCCTCAAGAGAATCGACGAGAAATCGCAGGCCGTAAACCGGCATGTCAGCCGACCTATAGGTGAAATACCAGCGCCCGACGCGCTGTTACCCTGGTGGATGGGAGTTTGGACAGATGGACTTGAAGATCCTTCCCCGCATCAAGAACCCGGCTGATTTGAAGAAGCTTCCCGTCGGCACGCTGCCGGACCTCGCCGCTGAAATGCGCGAGGCGATTTGCCAGCAGATCATGAAGACCGGAGGCCACTTCGCGCCCAATCTGGGGGTCGTCGAGCTCACAATCGCTTTGCACTATGTGTTCGATTTCGCGTGGGACCGGCTGTTGTTTGACGTCGGGCACCAGTGTTACCCGCACAAGCTGCTCACCGGCCGCTACCCGATGCTGCCGACGCTTCGGCAGACGGGCGGCATGGCGGGGTTCCCCGAACCACGCGAATCAGATTACGATCTGTTCTCGGTTGGACATGCCGGCACGGCCGTGCCGACCGCGGTTGGCATGGCCCGGGGCGATTTACTGAACGGTGAGTCGTTCGATCCGCAGGACAACCCCGATGGACGCCGCGTGGTGGCCTTGGTCGGTGACGCGTCGATCGTGAACGGTGTGGCCATGGAAGGACTCAACAACGCCGGGACGCTCAAACGTCAACTGCTCGTCGTCTTTAATGACAACGGCATGTCGATCGCCCACCCGCAAGGAGCCTTGGCCGCTTACTTTGATCGTATCCGTGTCAACCCAGCTTACCGCAATGTAAAACGGGCCGCCAAAGACGTCGTGCGTCATCTACCCGGCGGATCGCTGATTGGCGAGATGTACCACCGACTGGGCGTAATGGCCAAGGACGCCGTGGCAGAGGATGCGTGGTTCGAAAAGTTCGGGCTATTGACCGTAGGACCAATCGACGGCCACGATCTGCCCACCCTCGTGGACATGCTGCTGGAGGTCAAGCTGGTGGATCGCCCGATGGTGCTGCACGTACACACCGTCAAGGGCAAGGGATACCGCTTCGCCGAGGGCGATGCCACGACGTTCCACTCGCCAAAGCCGTTCACGGTCCAAAACGGTGCTGAATTGCACAGCGAGGGCTGCAAGGTCGAGCTGGCCGGTGGTGGTCGATCGTTCACCTCGGCGTTCGCCGATGCGTTGATCGACGTCATGGAGCGCGACGACAAAGTGGTGACCTGCACCGCCGCCATGCCTGACGGAACGGGTTTGACCAAGGTCATGCAAGCGTTCCCTGATCGAAGTTGGGACACGGGCATCTGTGAGTCACATGCGATGGACATGATGGCCGGCTTGGCCAAGACTGGTTTCAAGCCGTTCTTCGCCGTCTACTCCACCTTCCTCCAGCGCGCCTTTGACCAACTGTTTCAGGAGGTGGCGCTGCAGGGGCTTCCCGTTCGACTGTGCCTGGATCGAGCCGGGCTCGTCGGCGGCGACGGCGCCGTCATGCACGGCTTCTGTGATATCAGCATGCTGCGCGTCTTCCCCAAGTCGGTGCTCATGGCCGCGATGGACGAACCGAGTCTCCGCGGGGCCCTGGAGTTCATGCGCCTCTACGACGACGGCATAAGCGCCGTGCGCTATCCACGGGACAGCGTCAGCGAGATGTTCGCCCAGACCCAATGCCCGCCGTTCGTTCTGGGCAAGGCGCGACCGTTGCTTGAACACGACCAGCCCGACGCCGCGATCCTCGGTTACGGCGTGATGGCGATCGAAGCGATGAACGCCGTTGAACTACTGGACAGCGAATACCGCGTCAACGTCTACGACGCCCGATTCGCCCGCCCGGTCGATGCCGATCTGCTCAGCTCATTGATTCGCCGCGAGATCCCCATCATCACCGTCGAGGACCACGGGATTGAAAGCGGCTTCGGCTCCTGCGTCGTCGACGCCTGCCTTGACCTCGGTTTGGATACACGGCTCATCAGGCGCTTGGCCATCCCCGGCCGGTGGATATACCAAGGCGCGCGCAAAGACCAGCTCGAAGAGTCGGGTCTGGATGCGGCGAGTATCGCCAGAACCGTACGAGCGGTTGTGGACACTGCGTCGCGCGAGCGGGACGTCCCGCTTATCACCATCGAGCCGAGGCGCGTCGAGACGAAGTCGCCGATCCGATAGCCGCTGGACATTAATCGGCGAGCCGACACCTGCCAATCCGCATCCGGTACACTTGTAACTCCCCAACCGGAGGCATTTGCCATGCTGAAATGCGCGATGATGGCCGACTTCTCCATCAATCTGCCGGACGAGCCGGGCGAGTTGTCACGGCTGACCGCGATGCTGCGGGAGGCGGGAATCAACCTTGTCGCCCTTTGGGGCTATGGGCCCGGAACGGGTGAGGCCCGGTTCTACTGCGTCCCGGAGCAAGCTGAGCAGTTCCGCAGTTTCGCCAACACCGCAGGTTTTCAGGTGCACGAGGGCAAGACGCTGTATCTCAGTGGAACCGACGAAGGCGGGGCCCTCGTCGAGACGCTCCAGAAGATCGCCGCCGCCGGAATCAACCTTCAGGCCATCGAGGCGGTCGCGATTCGCGGCGAGTTCGGCTGCTTCCTCTGGGCGGACGAACAGAACTGGAACGCCCTGGCCAGTCTCCTGACTTAAATCACCGTGTCGATAACGCGCAAAGCCAAAGCATTCTGGATTGGGTCCCTCGTGCCGGTGATCCTGGGGTGGGGGTTGGTGGTGGCCACCTTCGTTGTAGAGGCCAGCAGTTACTCAAGCAGGAACAGCATGGCATTCATGCTCACGATGCTGGTCGCGCTGTGGTTCGGAGGGGGGTCGATACTACTTGGCTTACTGATCGGCTTCGGCGCGTGTTCCCTCACGCGGAACGAACCGGGTGCGCTACAATGTGGCAAGTGCGGCTATTCCCTCGTCGGGCTAACGAGCGAGAAGTGCCCGGAGTGCGGGGAACCGCTAAGTTGATTGGGTTCGCGGTGTTGCGGCCACTGAAACGCAAGGACGAATGAGTCGGGGGCGGGAGGTTCGGTATGAGGCGTAGTCAATGAAACGCAAAGCCATAGCATTCTTGATTGGGTTCCTCGCGCCGGTGATCCCGGCGTGGGGGTTGGTGGTGTACGCGTACGTTTATTGTCACTCCAATGGCCACGAAATGAAAGGCTTCGCCACGGGGCTGGCCATGTTCTACGTCGGGGGGCCGTCGATCCTACTCGGTTTGCTGTTTGCCCTCGTCGCGACTAAATGCACGCGGAACAAACCGGATCCGCTACAGTGTGACAAGTGCGGCTACTCCCTCGTCGGGCTAACGAGCGACAAGTGCCCGGAGTGCGGCCACACGGTCAGCTCAACCGCTCCTTCATAAAGGCCTGCAACAGCCTCCTGGCCGAGTGGCCGAGCGAGTAGGCCGCTTCCCCGGATCGTCCTGGTTGGTGTGCTCACCGTTCACGACGTCGCTCCTGAAGCGTTTTTGCGCACGGTTGTTTAGCGACGTGAGCCGATCGATCCTCGCGGCGCCGACGGCTTTTTGAGGCTCACCTGAACCCCAACCGACCTCGGCCGGTATGTGATATGCTATGGGCCTCCAGCGGGAGCTGACGCGGACCCGGGATGGTCCCGCGGCCGATCCCGACTCGAAAGACCCAACAGAACCTGCACGGCTGGGCATCTTTCTACATGAGAGAGGTCGTTGAACGATGAGCCAAGTTCCAACCGACGGACCGTCGCCCAAGTCCACAAGCCCGCCCATGATCGAAGCGGTGGGTCTGAGCAAGTACTTCGGTGACTTCGCCGCCGTCAAGGACGTCTCGTTTACCATTCCCAAAGGACAGGTCGTGGCTTTTCTAGGCCCCAACGGCGCAGGCAAGAGCACGACCATGCGCCTGCTCACCGGATACCTCGCGCCGTCGTCTGGCACAGCCCGGATTGCCGGTCACGACATGTCGACCGATCGAAAGGGGCCGCTCGGCTCGGCTACCTGCCGGAGAACGGCCCGCTCTACGACGACATGACCCCGCGATCACTGCTGACGTTCTTCGCCAACGCCCGCGGATTGTCACCGGCGACCCGAGCCGACCGCATCGACGCCGTCATCGAACTTTGCGCGCTTCAGGCCGTCCTCGGCAAGGCGATCGGAAAGCTGTCGCGCGGGTACCGCCAGCGCGTCGGCATGGCCCAGGTCCTGCTGCACGAGCCCGATGTTCTGATTCTCGATGAGCCGACCGCCGGACTCGACCCCAACCAGATTCGTGAAGTTCGCGAGACGATCCGCAAGCTCGGGCGCGACAAGACGATTCTCCTTTCCACGCACATCCTACAGGAGGTGGAGGCGATGGCCGATCGCCTGCTGTTCATCGACGAGGGTGAGCTGGTCTACGACGGCACCGTCGCCCAACTCAACGAGCAAGGGAAATCACTTGATGAACGCTTCGCTGAACTTACCGCCTCGGTCGCATGACATGAGTCGCCCGACACGCCGTAGGTGCTTTGCTCATGGAATTATGGTCCCCGCTGAGGATTTGATATGAATGCAAACGTCGTCTTCGCCATATTCAAGCGAAACTTCGTCAGCTATTTCTCCAGCCCGATCGGGTACGTGTTCATCTGCGCGTTCGTGCTGTTGAGCGCCTTCGCCACCTTCTGGCCCAACGAGTTCTTCAACGCCAACCTCGCCAACCTCGATCAGCTCAACACACGGCTGCCGTGGATCATGTTGGTGTTCGTCCCCGCCGTGACCATGGCCACCTGGGCCCAAGAGCGAGAGCGCGGAACGGACGAATTGCTGCTGACCCTCCCGGCCGGCGATTTCGATGTCGTCGTCGGCAAATACCTCTCCGCCTTGGCGATCTTCACCGTTTCGCTGATCTTCTCAATATCCAACATCGTCGTGCTGATCGGACTCGGCGAGCCCGATATTGGCCTGCTGGCCGCCAACTATCTTGGGTACTGGCTGGTCGGGGCGGCGATGTTGTCCGTCGGTATGGTCGCCTCGTTCCTCACGAGCAACCTCACCGTCAGCTTCATCCTGGCCATGGCGTTCAATACGCCGCTGGTCTTTGCCGCCTACGCCGACGCGCTCATTCCCCAACGCGAAGCAGCGCTGGCCGTGAGGAGCTTCGGCGTAGCCGAGCAGTTCAGTGATCTGGGGCGAGGTGTCGCGACCCTTTCCGCGCTCGC
>JACZXL010000066.1 GCA_022571635.1 Planctomycetota bacterium | reverse complement strand
GCGAAACGAACGAGAATCATTTGGGATTCGTATCACTAGGCACAAGATCGCCGCTGCCGGGAGAGACCGGCAGGGGCGTTGGTTCGCAAGACTGGCTTCCGCGCTCGCCCTTGCAAACGACGGAAGGTTCACACCCTTAGCCGCGGCGTCGGCGTCGGGCGCCGGCAAGACCGGCCAGACCCAACAGGGGCATCGCGCCGGGCGCCGGAACGGTCGTCCATTCGAGACGAACTTGCCCGCCGCCGCCAACGCCAATCGTACCCCACTTGACGTTCCACACGCCGCTGGCGTGTTCGCCGCTCAGCACAGCAACCTGAAGGACTAATACCCGCCCATCCACCGGATATGCCTGCACGTCATCCGGCGTCGCGGTGTATCCAAAGAGCTCATTTATGCTACCGCTTCCGTTGAGGATTCCGCTGTTTTGGAGGATATCTACACTGCCCGGTGCGAAAAACGCCGCATCGCCGCCGTCAGGGAAGGTACCGGATTTGAGACCGATGGTGAGGTAGGTATCGGCATCAGCAGCGGCAGGATCAAGGTTATACGTAGGACCGTTGGACAGCGGTGTGTTCGCGCCGGAGGCCCAGTTCCAGAATCCACCGCCCAAGCCATCGAATGGCGTCTTGAGGTCACTGCTGTGGATCATCTCGCCAAAGTTAGGGCTGTCAGCGAGGACAAAAATTCCGGTCAAGACGTCGTTTGGATCGTTAAAAAGCGCGTACAAGTTCCACACGTCAACCAAGCCCACGTCAGGCCCGCCGAACGCCCCAGCCGTGTCATAGGTCCCCTTCATCTCCGTTTGAACACCAGTGAAGTCCGCCGATGCCGAAATCGCAAGTGCAAGCGATCCAAATACGCCGGCTGTGATTGGAAGAACATTCTTTGTCATCGTTAGAACCTCTTTCTCTCCCCTTTGTGCACAGTGACTTGCACGAGATTCAGGTTTCAGCAGGCGTCATCGCAGGTTTTGCCTGCTGTCACGCCTGCACCCAAGATACGGCGATCATAACCGTAGTGAGGACACCAGTGTCTGTCCTTTTGATGACTTTTGGGATTGACGAGCCATATTCCTCACGGACAGGGCCCCCAGGCGCCCAGCAAGATGAGCAGATCCTTCACGCCAACGTCGCTGCTGCCGTCGAAGTCGGCGGGACAATCTCCCTTCTTCGGGCACGGCCCCCAGGCGCCCAGCAAGATGAGCAGATCCTTCACGCCAACGTCGCTGCTGTCATCAAGGTCCCAGGGGCAGGCGTTCTGGACGGTGATCCCAATGGCATCGACGAAGAAGTTGCTCCGCATCGGCCCAGTAACGGTGCTGTCGAAACTCAGCAGATGGCTTTGGCCGTCCGCGAACGGGCTGATGTCGATCGTGACCTCGGTCCAGGGGTGGTACTCGCCCACCTCCGACTCCAAGACGGTGAAGAGAACGACGCGGTCCAATGACACTGTGAGGAAGTCGACGCCGTTTCCACTGTCGGCGGTGATGTCCAGCCGGAACGTCAGCGTGGCGGTCCCGCTTGGAATCGTGACCTCTTGTCGTAGATACCCGATCTCGAGCATGGTCGTGCCGCCAAACCACGCCCACCAGTTACCCTCGAAGGCGTTTCCGAAGAAGTCGGTGCATGTTCCCGCGGAACAGATGGGTGAGCCGAAGTTCGTCGAGAACTCATCCCAGACGGGGTTGGGCGTCCCCATCTCGAACCCGCCGTCAGCGACGATCTGTGCGTGGGCGGTGAGGTTGATTGATAGGTAAAGGCCGGCGATGGCGACCACAATTATCTTGCCTATACACATGCGCCTGTTCTCCTAACTCCGAACTGAGCAACGACGCCAGGATCTGGAAGATTCCCATAATCCCGCATGCTTGGATGCGGGAGGCCGTGGGGTTGCCGGTTCGTTGGCCGACTATAACAGCCCCCGCGCGAGATCCCACAGGTTTGCACGTGATTGACGATCCTCACCGGTGAGGCTTCTCCCTGGAACCGGGGGCTGGGGCGAGCGGTGACTTCATCAAGGGTCCGAATCCGCCGATAAGCGGCTCGTGGAGCAATTCGATCTCATCTGTCTAGGCTGCGGGCCGGCCGGGGAAAAGGCCGCGACGCAGGCCAGCTACTTCGGGCACCGCGTGGCGATCGTCGAGCGCCAGCCGCGGCCCGGCGGGGCGATGGTCAACACCGGGACGCTTCCCTCCAAAGTGTTGCGCGAGACGGCGCTGTTGTGCTCGGCCTTTCGGCGACGACCGTTGCCGGGCATGGACTACACCGTTGACACCAAGTCATCCATGGCCAAGTTCATGGCCAGGCAACATCTGGCACAAATGGAAGAGCACGATCGAATCGAGGCGTCGATCGATCGACACAATATCGCTGTCTTCCGCGGGTTCGGACGAATCGTTGATCCGAACACGGTGCAGATCGAATCGGAATCAGGCGAGGCAACCCGAATCTCGACCAAGTTCATCCTTCTCGCGACCGGATCATCGCCGGTTCAACCGGATCACGTTCCCTTTGATCATCCGCGCGTTGTGGACGCCGACGGCGTGCTCCAACTGGACCACATGCCGAGCTCGATGATCGTGGTGGGCGGCGGCGTCATCGGCTGCGAGTACGCGTGCATGTTCGCCGAGATCGGCGTGAAGGTGACGCTGGTCGAGCCGCGCCCAGAGATACTGCCCTTTGTCGATGCGGAATGTCGCGACTTGTTGCTCAAAGCGATGCGTCAGGAAGAGATCGACATCCGACTCGGCGACGCGGTGAACACGGTCGAGCCGAGCGATGATGGCGTTAAAGTTCAGTGTTCCGATGGAAATGAGCTTGCCGCGGACGTCCTGCTTTGGGCGGCCGGTCGATCGAGCAACACCCAGAACCTCGGGCTCGAAGCGGTGGGCGTGGAGATGGGGAAGCGCGGACTGGTGTTGGTCAACGAGATATATCAGACGAGCGTGCCCAGCATCTACGCCGCCGGGGACGTCATCGGATTTCCCGCCCTCGCCTCCACGTCGATGGAGCAGGGACGCGTGGCGGCGTGTCACATGTTTGGCATCAATTTCAAGAAGAAGCTGGCCAAGACGATGCCCATCGGCCTCTACACGATTCCCGCGGTCTCAATGGTCGGACTGACCGAGTCCGAGGCCCGTGAGGCCGGCCGAAGCATCGTCGTTGGTCGCGCCGCCTACCGCAACAATGCTCGCGGAAGAATGCTTGGTGACCAGCAAGGGCTGGTGAAGTGCGTGTTCGACCGCGAAACGCACGCATTACTCGGGGCCACGATCATTGGAGAATCTGCCACCGAGCTCATTCATCTGGCGCAATGCGTTCTGATCCAAGGCGTCGGGATCGAGTATTTCATCGACGCTTGCTTCAACTACCCGTCACTGAGTGAGTTGTACAAGTATGCAGCGTACGATGCACTGCAAGTGATTGCGCGCGACAAGGGTAGTCGCGAGGCCGAGTTGGATCGCGCTGTCGCTTGAGCAGCCGCATAGCGATACAGCCTTATAGGTGTCGACGACCTGCGGATATGTATCCGCAGCTATGAATCCAGTTTTTGGTCGCGGCAGTTTCCTACCGCAGCCCCAACCACCGAGCGAAGAGTCCGGGTGGCACATCTTCGATAAGTCCGTCGCCGCCGGTAATCGCTGCCGCCGCCGCATATCCGCTGCGCACGGCGCCTTCCATCGTGGCGGGCCAACCTGTATCACACCAATCTCCAGCGAGGAAGAGGTTCTCGATACCGCCCCCACCCACGCCGACATACCCCGCGGCGGCGCTGGGTCTCCACTGCTCAACCTGCGGCGTGGCGGCGAAGGTCGCTCGCTTCTCCTTGATGCTGCGCGCCTGGATCGGTTTCAGCCCGATCGACTTCGGCGCCGCGTCGTGAATGTCCCGGACGACGCGATCGATGATCTCGTCTTCGTCAAGCTTCATCCATTCGTCGGCGGCGCTGATGACGGCGTGTATGTATTGTCGACCTTGCTCGTCGATTCCCTTATTGAACAGCCATTGGACGCCGCCGCCGGGCAGGATCAGATGGGGCAGCTCCATGATCGGCTGGTCGAACCACAAGTGTACGCCGAGGATCGGGCTGAACTCGAACCGGTCCAGCGCCGCCAAGCGCGCATCGGCGGCTCGCATCGTGTCGGAGATGAGCTTGTCAAGACGATCAAAGGGAACGGCTGATATGACCGCGGCGGCTTCGATGACGCCATCGCCCGTCACCACACCCGTGACGCGCCGACCGTCGTACGCGATGGCACGGGCCGGGCGGCCCAAGTGAATCTCGCCGCCGGCTTCTTTCAACGCCACGCCAACCGATTGATACAGCTCGACGAGCGGCACGGTGGCCAGTCCCATCGTGTAGGACCAACGATTGGCGAGGAACCCATCCTGGAAGACCTGGATCGCGTGCGCGGCATTGACCCGATCGACGCCGAGGTTACAGGCGCTGGTGATGACCGTGTTCCAGAATTTCGCGACGGTCGATTCCGTCTGGTCGGTGTCCGCGAGGAACTCGCTGAAGGTTTGCCCGGCCCACGAGAGCCGACCCTTGGCGCCGAGGCGGATCATGCGCCACATCGCACGCTGTATCTGCTTGCGTTCATTCTTTTGGAGGAGTCCCATTCGAGCGAACGACGGCGCTAAATGAAACGGGGCGGGCAACCGGCTCGCCTTTACGCAGTCGATCTCACCGTGGCTGTGTGTCCAATACAGCTTACGATGCCAGTCAATCTTATCGAGCACCCCGAGACGGTCGTACAGGTCGATCAGGTTGGTGCAGCACCCCATCAGCACGTGCTGGCAGTTGTCGATGACCTCACCGCTTCGTGGATCGACGAAGCTGGTCGCTCGTCCACCCAGAATCTTTCGGCTTTCGATGATGATCGGCTGGCAATCCGCCTCGGCAAGCTTCAGGGCCGCGGCGATCCCCGCCAGGCCCCCGCCGACGATCGCGATGCGTCGTCTCAAAGCGAGCCGTTTCCAGTCGGGTGGCCAAACCACTTGGCGCGCATCGCGATCAATCCCTTTCGCCACGCGCCCAGGCGCACTCGCCTCCTGGTGATAATCTGCGACGGTTCATCCTCGATCTTTTTTAAGAGTGAACCGTAGATGGTCGTCATCGCCCAAAGAGCGGGTCGGCACGAGGGCGTGATCATCTGATCCAGTGGGGCTGATCGATCATAAAACGAACGGGCGCGGGCCGCTTGAGCGCGGACGAAGTGCGCGCAGCGCGGCGGATCGGACCAATCACGGAGTTCTTTAGGTGTGAGGCCGTATTGGGCGAAATCTTCTGCCGGAAGATAGATGCGTCCTGCGTCGTAATCTTCTCGGTAGTCGCGCAGCATGTTGGTGAGTTGGAAGGCGATGCCGCGATCGACGGCACGGGCCGGCGCGTTCGGATCGTCAAACCCCCAGATGTTGATGCACAAGAGCCCCACGGAGGACGCTACCCGGTAGCAGTATTCATGAACCTGCTCGAATGTCTCATAGTGTCGGCCCGCGAGGTCGTCGATTTGTCCATCCAGCACGAGATACAGCGCGTCGCGCTGAAGCTCGAAACGAAGGGCGACATCGGCCAAAGCGATCCACAACGGATCGTTGTCATCGCCGGTCCCGGTCAGTGCGCGCTCAGTCGCGGCGCGGAAGGCGTCGATCCTTTCAAGACACTGCGTTGACGAGGGCTCGGCGTTGTCAACAAGATCGTCGGCCTGCCTCATCCAAGCGTACAGCGTAAACAGGGCGGATCGTTGCGGCTCGGGCGTGAGCTTCAGGCCATAGTAGAAATTGCGAGCGCAGCGGCGCGTGACCAGGCCGCAGTGCCGCAGCGCATCGGATACCGGCATGGTTTGATGGGCGCTCACGCCTTGTCAGGGCCTCGCTTGTGGAATCGGGACTTCAGCCAGGCCATCATCATAAGCGCCATCTTGGATGCTTTGGCAAGTTTGGGGCGATGAAGCACCGTCTCGTAGTTCCAAAGCTCGATAAGACGCAACACGCGCTGCCCGCCCGAGGCTAGGAGCCCGACGACCGGTCGGGAGGAACCCTGGAGCTTCCCCAGCAGTTGATCGCCTTTTTCAAACAATGGCCAAGTCCGCTCGACGCAGGTGCGTATCAAATCACGGGACTCGCCGAGGAAAGTTTGATCGATGGCGTATCCTTGTTGGGCGGTTTGCCGAAGGCGTTGCTCGAAGTTGTCGATGCTGATTAGCTCCCGCGGAATATAGATGCAATCGCGCTTGAGGATGTCTCGGCGAACGTCCTGCCAATGATTCGTCAGTTGCAGCGCAGTGCAGATTGCGTCACTGAGTTGCCAGAAGTTCTCGGTGCGCGGCTCACCTAAAAGCATCAGCACGAGTCGCCCCACCGGGTTGGCGCTGAGCTTGCAATAGTCGAGTAGCTGATCCCACGTGTCATACCCGGTCACCGTCTGATCCTGCTCGAACGCTCGAATCAGGTCGTCGAAGGGCTGCTGCGGCAGATCGTGGAGCCGGATGGTCGGCCCCAGCGCGACGAACACAGGGTGGCGCGGCTCGCCGGCGAAGCATAGATTCAACTCCTGTCGCCACCAATCCAGCAATTCGAGGGACCGGTCGTGGCCTTGTATCTCGTCACCGAGGTCATCGGCCCAACGACAAAAGGCGTAGACGACGGCGAAGTCCTCGCGAAGCCCCTTGGGGACGAGTGCGGTGAGAACGCTGAAGTTCTCGTAATGCTGCCGGGCGAGGCGCCGGCACCATCGCCGAGCCTCATCGACACTCAGCGTCTCGCACCGTTGCGGGCCGTAGACCTCGAGTTGTTCAATGGGGTTGGCGGTCATGGCGGCATCACCCGGCCTGGGCAAAGCGAGCAATGTATCGCCAGGGCGTGGCTGGGGCTAGAGCGGTCGGCAGGTTCTTCGGCGGCTATCATCAGGCCCGATCGGTGAGGTGACGCGGTATGAAACTCCTTTTGGCCAATCCTCGCGGCTTCTGTGCCGGCGTATACATGGCGATTGACGTGCTCGATCAGCTTCTGGAGATATATCCGGACAAGCCCATTTACGTCTTACACGAGATTGTCCATAACCGGCACGTGGTCGATCGCTTCCGACATCGAGGCGTGAGATTTGTCGATGCCATCGACGAGGTGCCCCGCGGGGCGGTGGTGGTCTTCAGCGCCCACGGCGTGAGCCCGGCCCTTCGGCGCCAGGCAAGCGAGCGAGACCTGACGACGATCGATGCGACCTGCCCGCTGGTGACGAAGGTACACATGGAGGCGATTCGGTATGCGAAAAAGGGGTATCAGATCGTGTTGATCGGTCACGCCGACCACCAGGAGATCATCGGCACCCGCGGCGAAGCGCCCGAAGCGATCCAAGTCGTAACGTCGCCGGCGCAGGTGGCGTCGCTCGAAATCAAAGACCCTCAGAAACTGGTGTATCTGACGCAGACGACGCTCAGCATGGATGAGGCGTCCGTGATTATCACGGCGTTGCGAGCGGCGTACCCCCAGATCAAGGACCCGCCGAGCGACGACATTTGTTACGCCACGACCAATCGTCAAAAGGCGGTGCACGCGATCGCGCCGGAATGTGATCTTGTGCTTGTCATCGGCAGCAAGAACAGCTCGAACTCGGTCCGCCTGACGGAGATTGCCCAGGCGACCGGAACGTCGGCTCATCTGATCGACGATGCCTCTGAGCTCGATGACGCATGGTTCGATGGTGTCGAGACGGTCTTGATCACCGCCGGCGCCAGCGCCCCGGAGGACTTGGTCCGGAAGGTCGTCCGTACGTTGATTGACAGCTTCGGCGGCGAAGTGGAGCAGCGCGACGTGTTCCACGAAAGCGTTGAGTTCGGATTGCCGGGCACGCTCAAGGAGTTCATGCTTGCCCAAGGCGTCGATCCGACGGGCAGAATGATTGTTCGCGACGACGCCGTGGCGCTCGATACATGGCTGACGGAGCAGGACATCGCCCATCGCACGATCCAGGTCACCATCGAGCACAGCCGCTAACGAGGATCGAGTCGCGGCGTCGTGTGGGAGGCGAGCGCCGGTGAATCGGCGACCGGCTGAGATCCGGGCTCTACGAACATGCACAACTCAGAAAGCGCCATCCCGCGCAGGCGATCGTCGAGCGCCTGATCGTGCAGCCTCTTGAGTGTCCTGGCCCACAACTGATAGTCGCGGGCCGCTCCGCGCGCGGCTCGCTCGATGAGATCGATCACGTAGCTCCGTCGCTGTCGTTCCAGGTTGGAGCCGCGCCAGCCCTTGGGAATGAAGTGCCGGCCCAGGGCCAGAAGCACCATGAGCCAATCACTGGTGACGACGTCGAATCGGAATCGTCTGCCCAATGCCAGGAGCTCGATCCGAGTGAGATATCGCCGCTGGACTCGATCGTCGCGGGCGAGCCGCACGTTGAGTCGCTGTCGTGTGTGCCGGCGCAGCTCGGCGCTGGTGAGCGTCGTCGCCACGTAGATCGGGTCTCGAACAAGCATGGCCTCGGCGAGGGGGACGATCGCATTTCGCGTGATCGCCCGGCCGGTGTCGCCGCGGTCAGCCCGGTAGAGCGCCGTGACGAGTTCGGCATATCGCTGGGCATAGCCGATGCCCCCCCACGCCAGGCAGCGAGCGGCCGCGGTGACGAAGTCGCGCCGCGCTTGCCGGCCGGTTCCCGTCTCGGCCAGTCCGGGGAGTTGAGCCAAGGTGCTGTACAGAAGATGCGCCAGTTGAGCGGTACGCCCTCGCCCACCCCACCGCTGCCCGCGGACGCCGCACAGTGTGCGCCGAACGACTCGGTCCAGCCGCTCGTCCTCGGCCGGTTGCGGTTGCGTGAAGAGTTTTCGGTCCACGGCGAGCTGACGACCGAAATGAAACGCCTCCAACGACCGACCGAAGCCGAGGTGCTGTACGTGCTTCAAGCCGGTCTCCATGGCGGGCAGGGACGTTGGCACGAACCCGAGCTGGAACGCCATGCCGATCAACGCCAGATCGGTCACGCGATCCGTGTGAAAGACGCGGCGACATGCGCCGGCGACATCCTCGAAGACCTGATGATCCGGCCGGGTCATGATCCTCAGGGCGGCGCGGATGTCGTCGGCTGACGCAGCCGGGGCGCTCGGACGCGGCTCATCGCTGAAGGCGCCCGTGTTCAGTACCGCGAATGTTCGATGCGCCGATGCCGCTCGCAGCCGACCATCTCCTGTCAGGGCGCGCAATGATTCCTGAGCGTCCAGGGCGACCAAAAGATCCGCCTCGGCGTAGGGAATGGTGGTTGCGATCGGCGGCAGGGTTCCATCGCGACGGGCACGACTGAACAACAATTGGCTCCAGGCCCGCCGTCCTCGGCCGATGGGCGTGGCGTCGTCAATACCACGAACGTGATATCCCATGACCCGCGCCGCCTCGGCCAGCGCAAGCGCGGCCAGACCCGGCGCTGGGCCGCGGAAGCCCGCCAAGTGGACACGCCATTGCGATTGCTGCCCGTGCACCGGTGTTGGCAACGGGAGGTTCGAGCCGGACGACTCTCCCCGCCGATGCACCGGCGGTTGGCTCCGAACGACTTCGACCTGCTCCGAGAGCGGGCGAATACGAAGCTGCCACGCTCGGCCGACGCGCCGAGCGCGTTGGCTGACGGTGAACCCGCTGTCCAACCGAGGAGCTGGATCGTCCGTCGTCCCCTCAATGTCGTGCGAATCCGTCTTGACGCGAATCGAGCACGCATCGTCCGCGGACCGGATCGCTCGCTGTACCCGTTCGTAACCGAGATGATCCGTTTCGGCGAACGAGTGCTCGATTGCCGCCACGTCAAAGTGTGCCGGCGGACCGTCGTTGGCGACAATCACCGTGGACCGGGTATTCATCACGGCCTTGCGCAGCACTTCGCGGAACTCGAGTCGATTGTTGAAATCGGCGGACTCGACCCCCACACGGTCGGCGTGTTCACTGGGAATCGCCCCTGCCGCGAGTCGTGCCACGTCCCGAACATCGGGGCAACCGACCGAGCAGATCACGATGAGCGATGGTTGGTCGTCGCCGGCGATCTGTTGCAGTGCGGAGAGGCCCTGGCTGCGGAAGTGTTCAGCGTCCCACGTTTCTACGCGAAGGATCGGTCCACCGGTCCGCCGCGACGGACCCGGCTCGACCCCGTCGATCGCCAAGGCCGTAGGTTCACTTAGGCCACCGTCCAGCGGCGTGCGATCGTGCAACCACTGATCCACATCAACGAGCATGCGGCGGATCGCGGCCAACGCTTCCGCGGCCCCGCTCTCACTCCCACGCGCCGGTGGATGGGCAGGGAGTTCCGGTGGATCGGGCACGAGCGCCGAGGCGAGTTGCAATCCGGGCCGAACCGTGTGCAGCAGATGCACGATCTTTCTCGCTAACCGCGAAGGATGGACAGCCTCATCGGGGCCAAGCCGAAAGACGTGACCGTCGGCATCGCCCCCCAGCGCCTGCCCGAGGACTGCGGCTGGACGCTCCCCGCTGATGCGCATGGTTTCAGCGATTCCCAGCACGCTCGGCTCAACCGAGCCAGGCCGGGGCTCGAGCACCACCACCTGCTCGCATCGGTCCAGAATTCTTCGGACGGCCGAGGCATCCAGCGGATTGACCAGGCCGAGCTGCAACACGGGGATCCGCCCGTGCAGGCGCAGAACGTACACCAGATGTGACAAGGCGACGTCGGTCGGCCCGATGGTGATAAACCCCACCGGCGCCCGTTCACCAGGACTGGGCATGTTGCGGCCACGATTCAACTGAAGACGCCGGGCCATTCGCAGCGCTCCGCCCGCTTCGGCCCAGCGTGGATGCCCCGGCCGACGCGGTCGCGCGAGGATCGCGTCCACCGGATCCATGACTCGATTCGGATGCATCTGGAGCGTTTCCGATGACTGGAGAACCGACCGATGCACGACCATGATCGCCGGTCCCGATTCGGCCCGGCTCACGCGCAACCCATGTTGAACCGCCGATCGCAACTGTGCTACGTTTGTCGGCTCCAGGACTGGCAGCTCCAGGCGACGCGCGACTTGACGGGGGCACAGCCCCGGGCAGTTCGTTGGGTCATCCTCGAGAATGATGCACAACCCACTGGCCGGGCTCGGCGGCGGCCCGCCTCGACGAGCGATGGCCAAGACCACCGACGCGAGCTCCACGTTCGGCACGAACGCCACGGCCCGACGGCCCGATCGTGCAGCCTGATCGGCTAAGGTCAGGCCCCGCCCGGCGTCCGGCGTCTGAACCACCGACGTCCCATGCGCGTGCAACAGTTGCTGCGCCGCGTCGGTGCCGGCAGCCTCGAACACACGGGCAAAGCCGCCCACGCTTGGACCGCAGATCAAGCCGACCGGGCTCTCCGCCTCGAGTGTGCTCTTGAGGATCGCCTCCGCTGCGGTCAGCAGGCACCAACCGTCGTGCCGGGCGAGGCTCAGCGGAAGTTGGGTTGGACCGGCAGGACTCACAACCTCCGGATTGTACGAAGAGCCGGCCGCATGCTCCGATCGCCAGCCTTGCCCCTGTCTATTCCCGATGCTCGGCCCTACCCCCCTTTCGACCCCGGCGGTCGCCCCGTAGAGCCCCGTGGGCGCTTCCGGGGGCGGGGGCGCGCACAAAGATGCGTCGCGCGCGCGGACACTCTGGCGCGCGCAGGGGTCAAACACAAAAACAGCCTCGATCGACGATCGCCGTTTACGAGCCCGCTGTGGAGGGTTGGTCGTCTGGGCGCGCGCCGTTCTGGTCGTGCGGTCACTTTGGCGCGCGCTGGTAAGCCCGCGCTGCGCGCTAACGACCCTTACCGGAGCTTACCGGTGCCCTTCCGGGGGTTAACTTTGCTTACCGGCGCGAGTTGGAGGCTTAACTTTGCTTATTTACGACCACTGTGGCGCGCGCCGGAGATTTGCGCGCGCAGGAGAGGACTCACCGCAGGGTCGCAGAGATCGCAGAGGAGATTGAAACATGGGGCACAGGAAGGGACTCAACACAGAGGCACAGAGAACACAGAGGTGAAGAGGCCACAGATTGACACAGATGAACACTGATGGTTCGGAATTGACGGGGAAAAGGCCAGGCGAAGCCGGACCTGAGGCTTCGCGAAGGTCCGGGTCTCTTTGAAGACGGCACCACCGATCCCGATGGAATCGGGACGGATGGGACAGGAAGGCACGAAGGGGGGAGAAGAAGCTGATGGCTGATTGCTGACGGCTAAATGACTGAAACCTCAAGCCTCAAGCCTCAAGCCTCAAGCCCCAAGCCTCAAGCCTTCTTCTAACACGGAGAGCCACGGAGGCTGAAGATGGCGTCAAGGGATCAAAGCATTGAGCCGTGGCCTCCAAGCCGCGTTTTACAGTCGTATACCTGTAGCGAAGTCTTACGCAACTGTCTTCTTGCTATCCAAAGCGGCTCTGCCACGCGCGTAACCGTTTTTTTTTATGGGGCGATAGGTGACCCAAGACGCATCGGAATTGTACAATCGACGTGTCTACAGTAAGTTCTCCGATAATATGGCGAAGATGAAGACTACCAAGAAGAAAGTTGCCAAGCTGGCTAAAGACAATTCAGCCGGGACGAGAAAGGATATAGTTTCCGGTTCAATCAGTTCGCGAGGAGGTCGCTTATCTTCGCTTATCGACACGCGGGTCATTTACTGCGGCGACTGTCTGGAACAACTCCAGAAGTTGCCGGATGGGTGCATCGACCTGATCTACATCGATCCGCCGTTTAACTCCAATCGTAACTACGAAGTGTTCTGGGGCGAGACGAAAGAAAAGCGAGCCTTCGACGACCGGCACGCGTCTACGCAGGCGTACATCGACTACATGCGGCCGCGCTGCGTGCAACTCGCCCGCGTCCTCAAGAAAACCGGCTCGTTCTACTACCACTGCGATTGGCACGCCTCGCACTACGTCAAGGTGATGCTCGATCAGATATTCGGAGCTAACAACTTCCTCAACAATATCGTGTGGCTCTATGGTCTTGGAGGAAGTTCGAATCGCTACTTCCCGCGCAAGCACGATGACATTCTGTTCTATTCGAATGGAGACGACAAAGACCGTTACTTTGATCCGCCGTTGGTTCCTGCGACATCCATTCGAATGAAGGGCATGGAGAAGAAATGCCCTGATTATTGGGACATCCCAACGATCAACAACATGTCGCACGAACGGCTTGGGTATCCAACACAAAAGCCCCTCGCCCTCCTTGAGCAGATCATCGAAGCCAGTAGCCATAAGAACGACATCATCCTCGACGCTTTCTGCGGCTGCGGCACCGCTCTCGTCGCCGCGCAGAACCTCAACCGCCAGTGGATCGGCCTCGACGTTTCCCCTACCGCCTGCCGCGTCATGGCCAAGCGGTTGCGCGATGTCTGCAAACTGCGTGAGGATGAAGAACTATGGCGTGTCGGGCGCGGCTTTATCGTGCGCGATCTGCCGTGGTCGATCAAGAAGCTCAAAGAGATTCCACACTTCGAGTTCGAGAACTGGGCGGTCATCGCCCTAGGCGGTATTCCCAACAAGGTCCAGGTCGGAGACATGGGCATCGACGGCCGCATCTTCCCTGTCGGGACAAAGCCCGCAGAGGCCGGTGAGCAAGGGAAGAAAGGCGCGACGGACACGATGTTCGCCGATGACTGGTTCCCTGTGCAGGTGAAGCAGTCGGAGAAGGTCGGCCGGCCTGAGATCGACAAGTTCGAAGCAGTCATGGAACGCGAGGGCACCGGTGGCCGCCAGCGTGGTTTCTTCGTGGCGTTCAGCTACACCCGCGATGCCGAACGCGAGTGCGCTGCATTTCATAAGAGAACAGGACGGCTCATCAAACTCCTGACGGTTCAGGAGATTCTTGATGAAGAGCATGTGCAGAAGATGTAAACTGACGCAAACAAGGAGTCTATTCAATGCAGCAATCGCATCGCGAGACAGTATTCGGGGAAACGAAAAGTGGTAGTTTTCTATGGTGTCTTCACTGTGAGCGCACATACGAGCATGGAAAGTGGCGCAACGATGGTGACTTGCAGATGTGCCCCTATGCTGATTGCAACGGTGATGCTGTTATCGATGCGTGGGACTGGGAGACGGTACGAACGGAACATCCTAAGTATCCGCTGACTCCGACGTTCCGCGTGCATTATCCCTTCTACACATAAGGCAGACGATGCCCACCGACACTCCACCTTAATGATGCTCGTAACCACACGCCAGGCCGGGAGATTCTCGATGAAGAGCATGTGCAGAAGATGTAAGGCTGGTTCGGTGTCAACGCCCCAAACCGAAAGACTCAAGAGGTAGGATTGTGGACAAGGAGATGTCTGGAGTATTCGCGCGCGTTCACGAGCTGACGGATGATCTGAGGCGCGAATACCTGCGATGTGTGGGCGAGGCCGATGTCT
>JACZXL010000065.1 GCA_022571635.1 Planctomycetota bacterium | reverse complement strand
CGGACAAGATCACCGCCAATCAACAGCAGGAGACTGACGCCTCGCCAGCTGCCGGTTCCGCCCAAAGACCCGCGGAAGCAAATCCGGCGGCGCTGCAAACCGCCGCGGCGACGGAGCCGCCGATCCCGCAAACAAACACTCCGGCCGGGGCGTCTCGCTCAGCTCATCCTTGGGTCATAGCGTCGCTCACCTATACAGGCGGCTTGGTGATCCTGCTTGGCCTTGTCAGTTTGGGTCGACTTCGCTTGCGTCGATACACCCGCGAAGGTCAAATTGTCACCAATCCACGCATAACCGACGTATTCGAAGCCGCGCGCAAGCAAATAGGCCTCGAGCGCGGCTGTGTAATCGTTGAAATCGACAATCTTCATGCCCCGCTGACCTATCTCACCTTCCATCCGGTGATTGCGCTCCCACATGGGTTCACCGATGAACTTTCTAATGCGGAGCTGCGCACGATCGCGCTCCATGAACTGGCACACATCAAGCGCCACGATCCGCTGGTGCTGAATCTCGCGTCGATCATTCGAGCTGTCTTCTTCTTCCATCCGCTGGTGTGGTTGGCTGCACGTGAAATCGCCACGCTGGCTGAGGAAGCTGCAGACAACATTGTAATCGAGGCAACTGAAGCGCCGCTGCCGTATGCCAAGCTGTTGACTCGCCTCACCGAGCAACTGACGCATCGAATGTTCCAAACAGAATTGGCGGTCGGCATTGTGTTCTCAAAGAGCGCATTGCTTCGGCGCATCGAAGCGATTCTCTCACCCCGTACAGATCAATTGCGTCATCTGTCCTTTGGCGTCCTGGCCATGACAACCATCCTGGTGCTCGGTTCGCTCGTGTTGGCGACGGCCATGCCCCTGACTCATGTTTCCTCCACAGCGGCTGTTGATGCTCACGCCTCAGGCATGTCGGTACGTCATATATGGGAAGTGGATCTACACTCATTTGTCTATCCGAGCGGTGTGTCACGAGACGGACGGTATGTTTCATACGTGGATTGGACTGCCGGCAACCTTGCCATTCGTGATCTTAATACAGGCATAAACCGATTGGTCACCAAGAACACATCGTGGGCGACCTTAAGCGGGTGGGCTGAAGAATCGGTCATTTCGCCGGACGGAAAGCGGATCGCCTACCACTGGTTCGTCGAGGAGGACGGCGAAAATATCTTCACGCTGCGCGTCATCGACATGGACGGATCGAACGTGCGCATCCTGCATCAGGACAAGAATGTGCCATGGTCGCGGCCGTTCGATTGGTCACCGGACGGCGAGAACCTGCTGGTGTATTTCACCCTCGAACAACTCCGTACAAGCCCTGACACACCCAGCAAGTTGGCGCTCGTCTCCGTCAACGACGGTTCGGTAACTGAACTGAAGGCATGGAAAGGTCGGCGTTCGCCGCGGATGGCTCGCTTCTCCCCTGACGGCAAGCATGTTGCGTTTGACTTCTCGCCAACTGAAACCTCGGAACCGAAGGACATAATCGCCATCGAACTTAGATCCGGTCGGGAGGTTGCGCTCGTCGAGCATCCGGCCCACGACGAGTTTCTGGGCTGGACGCCGGATGGCAAAGGGATTCTCTTCGCCAGCGACCGCACATCGGTGCGCAGCCTGTGGATGCTCGAAGTCTCCAACGGACAACCGGTTGGGTCACCGGTTCTACTAAAAAGTGACTTCGCCGGCGAGCCCGTTGGCTTCGCAGCCGATGGCTCGTACTACTTCGGTAAGCGAACGGGGTCAAGGAACGTCTTTGTCGCCACGTTGGACGAGACCGGCATCGATTTCCAAACCGCGCCTCTGTACGCCAGTTCACGGTTTGTGCATTCGACATCATCCAGCGACTGGTCTCCGGACGGTCAATCACTTGCCTTCAAGGCGCGATCGCAAGATGAAGCTGCGAAGTCAGTGATCGCAATCTATTCAGCCGAAACCGGCCAGGAGCGCATCGTCGAGCCTTCGCCGCGTCTACGTTTTGGACCGGCCTGGAATGTAGGACCTGTGCAATGGTCGCCGGACGGCAAGGCGCTGTTCGTGGCTGGTGAAAGTCTGAGCGGCGAGCACGGCATCTTTCGCGTCGATCTCGCCACCGGCAACGCTCGACTCATTACGAAACAAGAAACGCTGCGGAACCCGCAGCCGACCCCGGACGGCAAGGCAATCTATTTTCAACGGGGATGGCGTTCCATTATTCGGCGCGACCTGGCGACCGGAGATGAAACGGAGATCTATCGATCAAAGAACAACATGCAAGGGCTCGATCTCTCGCCGGACGGCAACTGGCTCGCATTTCATGATCAAGGCAAAGACTCCATTTTCGTGATATCGGCCGACGGCGGCGAACCGCGCGAAGTGGTTCATCTGGACAAGGCAGAACAGACTGAATATGGCCGGAGATTTGCCACCTGGACGCCCGATGGCAAACACCTGCTCTTCTCCAAGCGCACCCGCGAAATCTGGCGCATCAATGTTCAGACCGGTGAACAACAGCAGATCGGTTCGAAGATCCCCGGATTAATCCGCGCGACAATGAATCCCGATGGCAAGCGCATCGCATTCACTACTTTCCAAAAAAGCTCGGAACTCTGGGTCATGGAGAACTTCCTGCCCTAGTTCACAATAAGGAGACGGAATAATGAAGTACAGCAGAATGACAGCAGGATCGTTAGCGGCAGTAGCAACCGTCCTGAGCACCGCCCCGGCCTACGCCGACCTCGGTGATCAACTTGCCAAGCTCCTACCCAACGACGGCGATACGTTGGACCAGTTCGGCTGGTCCGTCGCGATCAGCGGCCCCACCGCCATCGTCGGGGCCCCCTTTGACGATGACAACGGCCATAGCTCCACCTACTCGACAGGGGTGATGATTATCTTCGGATCGAAGGCATAATAGCTGTTTTCAATCGACCGGCTATTTCGCGAAACAGCGCTGTATCTGTCGGGGGGCTCATACCTTTATGATTGGCTAGGCTTCGCGCGAGAAGCGCGCCGATCCACAGCGACTCCTCGCTGCGCAAGAGGTCAACAACGAAGCGATCGATCATGCCTTTGGGAACGCCGGAATCTGATGGTGCCTCATCCATCATCGAGCGCCAAATGAAACCCACGTAGAACCGGACTTCTTCAAACTGGTCGAGCATACGCCCGATGTACGCCTTGGTCGGATTCTCTGGATAGGTCAAACCCAGCGTGTCTGCGTACTGCAGTTGTCTCTTCGTCGCGTGACCTTGCAATCCCCGATGAAAACCACCTAGTGCTTCGCCCAGAATTTCCTCACTCTCGCCGGTGAGGACGACGGCAAACATTTCTTCTGTGCGCAGCGCAGCGAGGTAGTCTTGACCGATAGCTTTACCAACGCTGTCATCAGGGCCATCGATACGAAGAATCTGGCCATCCACCCGAAGTTTGTAGTCGCCTATCTGTTTGTCGTAATCATCGAGGTCATTGGCGCCTTGGTCATCCCTTGCTGGTCCTGAATCCCGATGCGCATAAGGAACTCTTTGACTGGTGCCGCAATGAGGGCAGTCCAGCGGTTCCCCTTGCAATGATTCCGGTGCTTCCATTGGCTCCTGGCATTGGCGGCATTCCCAGTTAATCATTAGCCAATCCTGTCCAGCCCTATGGGCCTGATCACACTTCCTTCATCCTCCCCGCAGGGTCAAACGCTCCGGTCAGGCTTAACCCGTCACCCCCTCCCCGCCTTAGTGTCCTCCGCACCACCGTAGTGAGTCCTACTCCTTAGCGCCCTTTACGGCCACGGCGACCTTGCTTGTAGCCTTTGCGCTTGCCTTGGGTTCGTTTGCCTGAACCTTCAGGACGAGATCGCGAGCCTGTGGTTTTTGAAGTGTCTTGTGTCGGAAACTTCGTGATGCGCAGATCAAGATGGCGTGATGCGAGATCGACACGAAGAATCTGAACCGTCACGATGTCACCGACCCCCAGTGACGCGCCGCTTCGTTGCGCGACGATCCTGCCGGTGCGATTGTTGGCAACCCATCGATCGTCGTGTCCGCCGGACTGCGGCATGTCTGTGGACCGGACCATGCCCTCGACGAGGAACCGTTCGATCGACACGAAGACCGCGCTGCCCATCAAGCCGGTGATGACGCCGGTGAACTCGTCGCCGAGATGGTGGTCTCGAAGAAACTGCATGACGAGGAAATCGCGCAGCTCGCGCTCAGCGGCGGTCGCTTCGACCTCGGTCTCGCTACAGTGACGCCCGAGCTCGATAAGTGCGCCTTCATCGAGCACACGATCATCTTGGTACATCCGCTTGGCGAGTTCGCGCCGCTTGCGCCCGCCGGGGACTTTGCGGCCGTTTTCCGTCGCATCCAAATACGCTTGCAGCGCACGATGAAGCGACAGGTCGGGGTATCGGCGAATAGGGCTGGTGAAGTGCGCGTAATGATCCGAGGCGAGCGCAAAATGCCCGATTAGGGCCGGGCTGTAGGACGCTTTGGTCAATGTACGAAGCACCGCGAAGTGGATCGCGCGTGCGGCGGGCGTGTCCCTCGTTGCTTCCAACAATCGTTGCAGATCCTCTCGGCTCGGTTCGGCGGGGAGGTTGACTTTCGCGACGCGGGCATAGAGGCGCAGCTCTTCGATATCGCCGGGCACGGGCTCGGGGTGGATCCGCCGAAGGATCGGCACAGCGAGCGCATCAAAGGCGCGGGCGAGCGCTTCATTAGCCTCCACCATGCACATCTCGATGATCGTGTGGGTAAACGCATCATCTTCGGGCACGGCATCCGTCACATGCCCCTCGTCATCAAAGACAAGCTCCACATCTGGCAGCGCCAGCACGATCATGCCATCGCGCATCCGGCGGGCGCGAAGAACACGCGCGAGCTTGTCGCACTGTCGAAGCGCCTCGATCAATTCATCCGTGTAGTCGGTGCCGGTGCGGGCGTGCTTACGGGCCTCAGTGTCATCACCATCGATCAGCGCTTGCGCTTCGAGATAGGTAAGTCGTTTGTTTGAGCGAATGACGGTGGCTGCGAGTCGTTGGTCAAGCACGTTGCCGCGGTGATCGAAGGTGATGAATACTGATTTGGTGAGGCGAGTGACACCCTCTTGCAACGAGCACACGCCGTTGGAAAGCACCTCCGGCAGCATAGGGATGACTCGTCGCGGCAGATACACACTGTTTCCGCGAAGTCTCGCCTCCTCATCGAGCGCAGTCCCTCGCCCGACAAAGTGGGCAACGTCTGCGATGTGTACACCCAGCGTCCATTCCTTAGCCTCGGCGTCATAGTGAAGCGAAATGGCGTCATCGAAGTCCTTCGCGTCAGGCGGGTCGATGGTAAACGTGAAGACCTCGGTGATATCTTCACGATCGGCGAAACCGCCTTTTTCTTCCTTGTCAAACGACCGAGCGGCGGCACGCGCTTCGTCTACCGCGGCATCTTCAAACTCGGTGCGCAAACCATGAGCGACGATCACCGCTTGTGTTTCGACGTCCGGGCGACCCGCTTCCCCGAGCACTTCCGTGATCACCCCCTCCGGAACGTACTTTTCGTCCGGATAGTGCAGCAACTCGATGACAACCTTGTCGCCGGCCTTGGCGTTCTTGGCGTGCGGGTCTCGAATAAGGACGGGCTCATAGAGCGACTTTCCATCCGGCTCAACGAACCATTGCCCGCCTCGTTGAAACAGCGCGCCGACGAAGTGATCGCGCCCTCGCTCGAGCACCTCGATGATGCGCCCCGTATAGGGGCTTCTGCTCGGTTTCGCTTTGGCGCGCCACGCCTGACGAACAACCTTGGCTCGGACGCGGTCGCTGGAGATGGCGTCACGGGTCGCACCGCGAGGGACGAAAAGATCACCATCGCGATACGGCGTCTCGGGAATGACGAACCCGAACCCCCGGGCGTTGAGGCGGAAGTGACCGACAATCTCATCCGGATAGCCGGGCAGGCGCACAAGTTCATCCCGCCCGATCTCGATGCGGCCATCGTCGGTGAGCATCTCGATCGCCTCGTCGAAGAACGGTCGTTCATCGGCCTCGACGTCGAGATCGCGCGCGATCGCCTTGGGCACTGACGGTCGGTAGTGCGAATGTCCTAGGTGATCAAGGATACGATTTGTAAAGCGTAGCGGCATGTGGGAGCAATCTTTCGGATCGAAGCGGGTGTGGCGAACTTGCAGGAATCAGCCCGACGTACGCCGGGCTCGCACCGAACGCCGGGGGCAGCGCCAAGGCGACCCGGACCTTCCTCATCCCGATTCCATCGGGACTCGTCAGGTCCGGCTTCGGCGCGGCGGAGATCAATCCGAAGATTTTGATGATCCACGGTCAGATTTCTTGTCGGGCTTTGATTTACTTTCGGTTTTCTTGTCGCCTTTCTTGGAAATCTTGGGCTCGGATGCTTTCTTCTCCGCCTCAGCCGCTTTCTTGTAGGAGTCGGATCGGTAGTCCGTCTGGTAGAAGCCGGACCCCTTGAAGATCACCCCGGAGCCGATTCCGATGAGACGCTTGAGCTTGAGCTTCCCACAATCCGGGCACTTGCGCTTCACGGATGCGCTCATTGATTGAAAGAGCTCGAACTCGTGGCCGCAGGCTTGGCAGAGGTATTCGTAGGTCGGCACGCTCAGTCATCCTCATCCTGCGGCGCAGCGACGGCGACCTTGGCGGGCCGCAGCACCAGATCGCCCATCTGATAACCAAGCTGAAGCACGCAGACGATGTGATTCGGCTCAACGTCGTCAGCCGGCTGCTTCATCATTGCTTCGTGCCGGTTGGGGTCGAACTCGTCTCCGCGAGCCGGCTCGATACGCTGCACGCCGTGGCTCTCCAACGCCTTGACCAGCTCGTCCCGAACGATGCGCACGCCGCCGAGAAGCTGATCGACGGTGATCTGCTCGGTGTCCTGCCCCAGCGCGAGGTCGAAATGATCGATCACCGCCAACAGTGAGCGCACGACGCCCGCAGCGCCGCCTTGGACGGCGCGCTGCTCGCTCTGGGCCGCACGGCGCTGGTAGTTGCGAAAGTCGGCCAAGGCCCGTTGCCGCGCCGCAAGCGCCTCGTCACGCTCTTCTTCAAGGCGCTGAACAAGCTCGGCCGCGGCTTCAGATAGCTCGATCTCCAGGATCTCGGCCGGCTCGGTCTGGGCTTCGGGATCCACCTCGGGTGACGGCTGGAGCTCCTCTTCGTGTTGTTGCTTGCGCTTGGGCATGATCGAAATCAACACCTGCCTGGGGTCTGATGCGAGGCTATGTTCCGGTGACGGCATCCTTGATTTTGTCCCAAAGCGACTGGCCGTCACCGCTGACCTCGAGACTTTCCACGTGCGCGTACTCCTGGAGCAACTTCTTCTGCGACTCGCTGAGCTTGCGCGGAACGATCAACTGGACGATCACGACCAAGTCGCCGCAGTTGGGACCGCGCAGGTTGGGAAGTCCCTCCCCATCGACGCGGAACAGCGCACCATGTTGGGTCCCGGGCGGAATCTTCAAGGTGGTCGTCCCCTGAAGCGTGGGTAGCTCGATCTCGGCGCCCAGCGCCGCCTGAGTGAACGTCACTGGGATCGCGATCAGCAGATCATCGCCTTCGCGCTCGAAGGTCTTGTGGGCGGCGACGCGCACCACGACGTGCAGATCGCCGCGAATTCCCTCGCCTCGCTGATTCAGCTCCGGTGAAGGCGGCTCGCCCTCCCCGGCCACGCGAACCGCCTGGCGGTCGTGAATACCCGGCGGGATCTTTATCCTGAGATTCCGCTTGATCGAGACGCGCCCCGAGCCGCGGCAATCCGGACACTTCGCGGTAATGACTTCGCCCCGACCCCGGCAACTGGGGCAGGTCGTCCGCATTCGGAACATGCCGCCGAAGCCGATCTGTTCAACCTGCCCGAGCCCGCCGCAGGTCGAACACTTCAGGGGCTTGGTTCCGGGCTTGGCGCCATCGCCGCCGCAGGTCTGACAGACATCGAGCCGCTTGAACTGCACATCCCGGGTGGCGCCGGTCAGCACTTCTCCCAGGGTCACCTCCACCTCGGTTTCGAGGTCGTACCCGCGAGGCACGCCGCCGCGCTGCCGGCGGCGCGATCGCCCGCCGAGCGTCCCGCCGAAGATGTCCTCGAACATCGAGAAGATGTCCTCGACGTTCATCGAGTTGAAGTCGTGGCCCGGGGTGCCGCGCAGTCCCGCGTGACCGTACCTGTCATAGGTCGACCGCCGCTCCCGGCTGGACAGCACTTCGTAGGCCTCAGCCGACTCCTTGAACTTCGCCTCGGCCGCCGAATCGCCAGGGTTGCGATCCGGGTGATACTTCATCGCCTGCCGGCGGTAGGCGCGCTTGATGTCGTCGTCCGACGCATTATTCGGAACGCCGAGCACTTCGTAGTAGTCGCGCGTCGTGGGCATGAGAGAGAAGGCACTAGGCATTAGGCATCAGGCATGAGGCGCTGGTCGAGCAAAAGCAGCAAGGACCGAGTGTTGAGGATCGACGCATTGCCTCCACCCTCAACGACTCGGTCCTCGAATACTCAGCCCAAAACCCACTGAGTCAGCAAACAGCGTCTTCGACGGGATCGTCTTCGTCCTTGAGTTCGGTGACGATGACGTCAGTGGTCAGCATGAGCCCGGCCACTGACGCGGCGTTCTGTAAGGCGGTCTTGGCCACGAGGGCCGGGTCGATGATCCCGGCGGCGGTGAGGTCTTCATACTCGCCGGTGGCCGCGTTGAAACCGTGGCCGCCGGTCTTCGTCTTGATCTTCTCGACCACGAGGTCGCCGTCCACGCCGGTGTTGGTGGCGATCTGCCAGGCTGGCGCCTCCAGCGCCTCGGCGACGATATCGAATCCGAGCTTCTCATCACCCTTGGCCTTGGGCCGACCTTGCTCAACCGCGTCGAGGGTGCGGATGAAGGCGACGCCTCCGCCGGGCACGTAGCCCTCCTTTGCGGCCGCACGAGTGGCGTTGAGCGCATCTTCCACGCGGTCTTTGCGTTCCTTCATCTCCGTTTCCGTCGCGGCCCCGACGTTGATGATGGCCACCCCGCCGACCAGCTTCGCAAGTCGCTCCTCCAGCTTCTCGCGGTCATAGTCGCTCGTCGCTTTCTCTTTCTGGGTCCTGATCTGATTGGCGCGGGCCTCGATATCCTTGTTCTTGCCGGCCCCTTGAATGATCGTGGTGTCATCCTTGGTGACGGTGATCTTCTTGGCCCGGCCGAGCTCGTTGAGCTCGATGTCCTCGAGGCTTCGGCCGAGGTCCTCGGCGAAGAACGTCCCGCCGGTCAGGGCGGCGATGTCGCCGAGCATCGCTTTGCGTCGATCACCGAAGCCCGGAGCCTTGACGGCACATACTTTCAGCACGCCGCGCAGTCGGTTCACCACCAAGGCCGCCAGCGCTTCGTTCTCAATGTCCTCGGTGATGATGAGCAGCGGCTGGCCGGAGGTCGCCACCTTGTTCAGCAGCGGGAGGAAGTCGGCGAGGTTGGATATCTTCTTTTCGTGAATGAGGATGTTGACATCCTCGAGCACGCATTGGGCCTTCTTTGGATCCGTCATGAAGTAGGGACTGAGGAAACCCTTGTCGAAGGCCATGCCCTCAACATACTCGAGCGTCGTCTCGGCGGTTCTCCCTTCTTCGACCTCGACCACGCCCTCGGCGCCGACTCTATCGATGGCTTGGGCGATCAGCCGCCCGATCTCGGCGTCGTGGTTGGCGGAGACCGTGGCCACCTTCTGGTAGTCGTCCTTGCCCTTGCACTTGGTCGCCATCTTGTCGATCGCTTCGCCGACCACGCGGGCGGCGTCGTTGATACCGCGCTGTACGGCCACGGCGTTCGCGCCGGCGGCAACCAGCCCCAGCCCCTTGCTGTAGATCGCCTGGGCAAGGATGGTGGCGGTTGTGGTGCCGTCGCCGGCTTCCTCGGCAACCTTCTTGGCGACTTGGTTGATCATCTTCGCGCCCATGTTCTCGAAGGGCTGAGGCAGCTCGACCTCCTTGGCGACGTTGACACCATCTTTGGTCACCGTCGGTCCGCCGAACGATTTCTGGACAACGACGTGCCGCCCGGTCGGACCCATGGTGACGCCGACCGCCCGCGCGATCTGGGCCACGCCCTGGTTGAAGTCGCGTTGCGCTTCCGTGTCGAATTTCATCTGTTTCGTGGACATATTTGTTGGCTCTCAGCTATCAGCGTTCAACAGTCAGTGTCTCGAAGCCGGATCTGACGAGTCCCGACTCGCTCGGGATGAGGAAGATCCGGGTTCCAAATGTCGCCATGTCGTTTTGTTCGCGCTACCCGGACCTTCCTTGCGTCAGGTCCGGCTTCGCGGTTACCTGTCAATGACGCCCAGCAACTCGCTTTCGCGCATGATCATGTGCTTGACGTTCTTGATCTCGATCTCGGTCCCAGCGTATTTGCCAAACACGACGGTGTCACCCTTCTTGACCGAAGGCTTCACGCGCTCGCCGCTATCCAACAGTTTGCCGGGCCCGAGGGCGATGACCTTGCCCTGAATGGGCTTCTCCTTGGCCGACTCGGGAAGGTAGATGCCGGAGTCGGTCTTGGTCTCCGGGTCGGACGGCTTGATCAGAACACGATCTTCAAGTGGTTTGACGGACATAATTGCAAATCTCCATACTTCAAAGCAGCTTCATGACTGAACTCGTATCCGACTTTCTGAAAGGCTTTGACTGCCTCCACTCCTTAAACGACTGGGAGCGGGGGCATTTCAGGCAACCTTCCCGATGTCGATGTCAATGATCTCCTCATTGATGGGCGGCGGGATGGGATCGCCATGCTCTTCAAGACTCTCCAGATATCCCTTGATCGCGTCCGCGATGTTTCGCTTCGCCTCATCGCGTGTATCGCCCTGGCTCCAGCATCCGGGGAGCGTGAGGCACGAGGCAATGACCTTGCCGTCTTCGTCCTGTTCGATAACAACGCGGAACTTCATTGGATCATCTCGACATCACACGATCTTCGAGTGGATTGTCGGACATTTGTATCTTCTCCGGGAAAGTCGGTTGTGAATCTTCGATGTTCTGTACGACGCGCTCGCCTTCGGCTCGCGAGTCAACGTTTTGACGTCTCTTAGAACCCCATTCCACCCATGCCGGGCATGCCACCCATGCCGCCGCCCATGCCGCCGCCCATGCCACCCATCTCGTCCATGCCGGGGGGGCCGCCGGGCGCGCTGTCATCGTCCGTGGGCGCTTCGGTCACGATGCAATCGGTGGTCAAGAGCAACCGAGCCACGGAGGCGGCGTTCTGCAGGGCGGTGCGATCGACCTTGGCGGGGGTGATGACGCCGTCGGCAATCAGGTCGCCGTATTTGAGCGTCAACGCATTGAACCCGTTGTTGCCGGTCATCTCACTGACCTTGGCCACGACGACGCTTCCTTTTTCGCCGGCGTTGTCGGCGATGGCGCGCGTGGGCACGGTCAGGGCCTCGGCGACGATGTCCACGCCGGCCTTCTCATCGCCCTTCACCTGCTTGCGAACCTTCTCCAAGGCAGGGATGGCGCGAATGAAGCTGACGCCGCCGCCGGGCACGATGCCCTCGGCCACCGCCGCCCGCGTCGCGTGCAACGCATCCTCAACCCGGGCCTTTTTTTCCTTCAGCTCGGTCTCACTAGCGGCCCCGACGTTGATCTGCGCGACGCCTCCGGTCAACTTGGCGAGGCGCTCCTGGAGCTTTTCGCGGTCGTAGTCCGAGTCGGTGGAGTCGATCTCCTTTCGGATCTGACTGATCCGGGCCTGGATGTCCTTGGTCGCCCCCGCGCCTTCGATGATGGTGCAGGTGTCGGAGCTGATCTCGATCTTCTTGGCCTGGCCGAGCTGCTTGATCGTGAGCTTGTCCAGCTCGATCCCGATGTCCTTCATGATGGGCTCGGCCCCGGTGAGAACAGCGATATCCTCGAGCATCGCCTTGCGTCGGTCGCCATAGCCCGGCGCTTTGACCGCGGCCACTTGAAGCACACCGCGCAGCTTGTTGATCACCAATGTGCTCAGCGCTTCGCCCGTCACATCCTCAGCGATGATAAGCAACGGCTTTTTGGCGTCCATCACCTTTTCGAGGAAGGGCACGAGCTTCGTCACCGAGTCGATCTTCTCCTCGAAAATGAGGATCAACGGCTTCTGTAGCTCAACCGTCATCTCGTCAGCGTTGGTGATGAAGTTTGGGCTGAGATACCCACGATCAAACTGCATGCCCTCGACGACCTCCACATAGGTGTCGAGACTCTTGCCTTCTTCGACGGTGATCACGCCGTCCTTGCCGACCTTGCCGAACGCCTCAGCCATGATCTTGCCGATGCTCTGATCGTTATTGGCAGAAATAGCAGCGACCGCGGCAATGTTGTCGGCGACCGGCGTGGCCATCGACTCGATCTCGGCGACGACCGCCTCGACGGCTTTCTGCATGCCACGCACCAAAGCGTTGGCCTCCACGCCCGCCGACACCCGCCTCAGCCCGGACTTGAAGAGCGCCTCCGCGAGGATGGTAGCAGTGGTGGTGCCGTCGCCGGCATCGTCGGAGGTCTTGGAGGCCGCCTCCTTGACGAGTTGCGCTCCCATGTTCTGAGCCCGGTCACGGAGCTCGATCTCCTCAGCCACGGTCACGCCGTCCTTGGTGACGGTGGGTCCGCCCCAGGACTTATCGAGCACGGCGTTTCGCCCGCGTGGGCCGAGCGTGGACTTCACCGCGGCTGAGAGTTTTTCGACGCCGCGAAGCAAGGCTTTGCGGGCGTCAGCATCGAAGGCCAGTTCCTTCACAACCATCTGGCATGTCTCCTGGTATTGATGGAGTAGTGGTCAGCCAATATACGTTCGAGGGGGCCGCAGCGAGCCCGCGCGCACTCCCCACGAATCCTAAGGGCATGATCTTCAAAGCCTGCGCCAAGGGCCGCGGGTTGGTTCCACCACCTAAACAGCGCAGTATCAAGGATTTGCGGCAACGAGGCCGTCACCAAAGCCCCGGGGAAGCTGACATCGGCTGTGCCCGAGGCGGCGCGATCTGCCAAGGTGGCAGTTCCAGGACCAGGCGTTACGGCGAGGCGGGGTCCCATTTGCTCGAGCGTTTAGGCATGGCCCGTCGTTCCATCTAGGCACGATGGGTTAAGCCCCGTGGACCGTAGACTGTCCTTGAAACTGGCTGTCTCTACGGATCGGGACACCATCAACTTGCTCGATGATGAGCTGGCAGATCGGTATTTCCGGATGGAGAAGGATCGGAATGGTCCCCAGGTTGATTAGTTCCAGTGTGATTGTCCCACTGAATCCCGAATGGATGGTTGGGGCTGTGAAATGCACTAGCAGCCCACACCTTGAGTAAGAGCTTTTCCCTTCAACCCTGGCGGCTAGACAAGTGCCATCGTCGATGATCGGGAGCGTAACTTTCTCAAGGGTCTTCCCAAGAACAAGCCTCTGAGGCCTGAGCTGGAATGGCTGATCGTCGTCGAGCTTCCTCTTCACGGAGTTCTGGGCAAACAGCCGCCGAAAATCTCCCTGCTTCAGGTCGATACTGAACGCCATATCATCCCGAAACCAGGCGATCTCGCGTCCAAGCCGAAGATCGACCGCGCTAGTGTTGTACGGACATTCCGGATCACCATTTGAGGGTGTTCTGGGGCTCGGTTCCGGCTCAATGGTGAGCCATCCATTGTCAATTGCCTCATGGATGCTCACATTTGAGAGAATCATGCCGCGACAAGTTCCGGGTTCACAGGAACGATCGATTGGACCTCGTTCGGAAGAACAGCCCAGGTTTGCCCCCCGTCCTCAAAAACACGAACTCTGACGCGACCCTTAGCCTCCCCCAGATCCTCCACGCTCGACCTCGGCACAAAAAAGGAGACGACCTCGCCTTTGTCCGTGTCGAAAACCACGACCATTTCGTCGCTAAACATCCCGTCTCCGATTTCGCAAGCCAGCCAAGTCTCACTCATCCGGCGATCTCCTGTTTTTCTACAGCCGACGACCCTGTCAAATCCCAAACGGTCCATCATTTAAGATAAGTCAGGTATCGAGCCTACGCAAAGAAGCGCTAGAATTTTCCACATTTCTAGTCCTGGCTAGCAGCGTGCGAACGCAAGACTGGCCCACTAGTTTGGCGACTCCTCGTCACCAGGCTGATGTAGGATCTCATCAAGGGCTGGCGGCGGGCGACATAACGCTCGGCGAATCCACCACCCGTTTACGACCAGGTACGCCAGACCGATCAGCAGCATCAAGGTGCTGATCCACATCACGACCACCCCCATCGTGGCCAGCCCACCCCAGGCGCGGCTGGACATCGCCGACCCCATGCCCATCAGCTCGCCGAGGACCACGCCCGCCAAAGCCCCGATCATCGCGAGAACACCCTGTCGGCCGCCACGGGCGGTGCGGAACGCCCGGCTGCGTTGACCGATGGCCCGAAGGATCCCGTCCAAGCCGAACAGGCCGACCATCGCGCCGAACGTAGCGGCGATCCGAGCCAGACCAAGTCCCCAGGCCGGCACGGCCTTCC
>JACZXL010000064.1 GCA_022571635.1 Planctomycetota bacterium | reverse complement strand
TTCGGCGGGGGCGGGGGCGGCGGCTTTGGTGGGGGCGGCGGCGGCGGGGGCGGCGGTCGCGGCGGAGGCGGCTCTATCTTCGGCGACCCCAGCGACATTGACCGTGTCGACCGTGCTGATCTCGTCACGCAGATCGTCAGCCTCATCCAGGACACCGTCGATCCCGAAGGGTGGCGCGACCTCGGCGGCGACACCGGCACGCTTCAGGAGCTCAACGGCAACCTCATCATCACCAACACCCCGCGCAACCATCAACGCATCGAAGGCCTGCTCAGCCAGCTTCGCGAGATTCGCGCCCTCCAGATCAACGTCGAGAGCCGATTCCTCTCCGTCAGCTCGGACTGGTTCGAGCAGATCGGCGTCGACCTGGACCTCTACTTCAACACCAACAGGACCTTGCGGCGGCGACAGTTGGCAGCCGACCCCCAGGCTCATCTCAGCGACCTGTTCGATCCCCGCACCGGACAATTGATCGATCCGTTCTTCTTCGGCGATGTCGTTACTGCCGACGGCACCGTCATCGGGACCCGGATTCCCAGCGGGAACACATTCGGCACACCTCTCGGGGGCAGCGCGTTCCCGCCGGCTGGTGCATTCCCCGGCTACAGTTATTCCGGTGGCCCCGTCGGCGCGCCGCTCCGGACCACCTCAGGGTTCGCCCCGATCCAGTTCTTCCAGGACACGCTGACGCTGGTCGATTCGATTGCCGATCTTGACCCCACCTCCCTCGCCGGTCTGGCCGCGGCCAACCCCGCCCTCGTCGTGGGCATTCAGTTCCTCGACGACATCCAGGTCGATCTGCTCATCGAAGCGACCCAGGCGGACAAGCGCTCCGTGGTGCTCACCGCTCCCCGGCTGACCTTCTTCAACGGGCAGCGGTCGTGGGTGGCCGTGGCCACCCAGCAGGCCTTCGTGTCAGCTCTGATTCCCATCACGGGCGATGCCGCGGGAGCATTTCAACCGATCATTGCCACCCTCACGGACGGCTTCGTGCTGGATGTCGAGGGCGTGATCTCTGCGGATCGGCGCTACGTCACCATGACGGTCATCGCCAGCCAATCACAATTCAAGGGTTTCCGTGAATCCGACGCGACGGAGTTCGGCGGTGCGGCCGGCGGCGGCTTTGGCGGCGGTGGGGCCGCGCAGTTTACCGGCCAGATCGAGCTGCCCGTCATCCAACTCGCCCTCGTCCAGACCACCGTCTCCGTCCCCGACCGGGGGACCGTGCTCCTGGGCGGCCAACGCAAAGTGAACGAGATCGAGGTGGAGACCGGCATACCCATCCTGTCCAAGATCCCCTTCATCAATCGCTTCTTCACCAATCGCCTCACCGCCAAGACCGAGGAGACGCTGCTGATCCTCATCCGGCCTGAGATCATCATTCAGCAGGAGAACGAAGATTTGCTCTTCCCGGGACTCTCTGACACCCTGGGCGGCGCCGCCAGCTACCTCGACTACTAGTTTGGCCACCGCGCTCCCTGCGACCTAATTCGACCTTGCTCAACGGCAGCCCCCGCTCGGGCTGCCGCTTTTTCGTCGGCCGAGGGGTCGAGAGCCCCCTAACGCTCGACCGCGGCCGCCGGTTGCCTTCCCCGGCCGCTACGAGTAGGCTACTCTTGCCTTGAGCGGGTCCCCCGGAGCGAGCGTTTGCACCATGGCTGCGGCTGAATCACTGCTTCGAGTTGCCGAGGAAGATGGCATCACTCGTATCGAGTTTGTCGACCGCAACATCCTCGATGAGGCGAACATCCAGCAGATCGGCGAGGAGATCACGAAACTCGTTGACGAGACGCCGCATCCGAAGGTCCTCATCAGCTTCCAGAATGTGGATCACCTCTCCTCCGCCGCCCTTGGAACCTTGATCACCATCAACAACAAGATCCGCAGCAAGGACGGGCAGCTCCGCTTGGCCAATATCGATCCGAGGATCTACGAGGTATTTGTCATTACCAAGCTCAACCGGCTCTTTCAGATCCACGACAGCGAAGATCAGGCCCTGGCCAGCTTCACCTAGGCTTCGTGGTCCGCAGACCGTCCTACGGCTGGCCCGCCTACAGCAACACCACCTTAGCATGACGCAACGCTCGCCTCAGGCACGATTTGACCATCGACTGGTGCTCGGTAGCTCGCGGCGCGGGATCCAGCGCGCCCAGCGATCGCTGATCTCGGCGGCGCAGCAGCGCGGCTACGATCGCGCCAGTTGCTTTGCCTTGCGACTGGCCCTCGAGGAGGCACTGACCAACGCCATTCTGCACGGCAACCGCAACAATCCACGCAAGAAGGTGACGGTTCGATACCGCGTAGACTCCGGCCGAGTCGTCATCGAGATCGAGGACCAGGGCGAAGGGTTCGATCCTCAGGCGGTGCCCGATCCGACCCGTCCGGAGAATGTCGAGATTCCCGCCGGGCGCGGCATCGTTCTGATGCGGGCCTACATGACCGAGGTGGAGTTCACCGCGCCGGGCAATCGCGTTCGAATGACCTACGTGCGTCCGACCGTGCAAGGCTGAGCGCGTCCGATCACAGAGGCAAGTCAGTCCGGACGCTCGATGAGCGGGCAGCGCTCTGTGCCGTCGTAGACCGGGGGTTGCCGTGAACTCAGCAAGGACGGCGGCTGCGTACCCCGTCGGCCGTGCCCGTCGATCCCTAGAGCCCCGCCAAAAGAAAACTCCCCGTGGCCGGGGAGTGGTAGGCGTTTGCGATGGTGGGACCGAGGCGACCCGGCCTCTATGGTTGCGCGTGCGCGATTACGGCGGAATGATGATGTCGCCCGGACCACCGGAGGCATCTAGTCCGATCCAGTCGTGGTGCATCACATGCGCTGTGTTGGGTGTGCCGCCGCCGAAGCCGCCGCCGAACTCTCCGCCCAGCGTCAGCGTCCAGACCCGCATGAGCACGAGGTTGTCGCCCTCCCGGAGGAAACTCGACGCGCTGCCGTCGGGGACGCTGTAGTTGAATAAGAATGGGCCGGTGCCGTTGAGGATAATGTCGACGAGGTTAAAGCCAACAAATACCCAGCGGTTCTGGTTGAAGTCGAAGAGCTCACCGAAGATCACGAAGAGCGTGGTGAACTGTCCTTGGGGGACGATCGTTGTCTGAATGTTCATCGTCAAGTTCGCCGGGTTGTCTATGTCGGAGCGGGCGACGACCATTACGTCGGTGATGTGGCCGGGCCCGAGGTACACGACCCCCAGGTGGATGTTGTCCGTCGGCTCGGTGTACTGCGACTTGACGGTGAGGAAGATGCCGTCCGGGCAGCGCAGGGAGTTGATGTTGCCAGCGATTCGGGTGCCGCGGTAGATCTCAAACGACTCGATGAGTGAGTCGCAATCGAAGATGCCGCTCTGGATTATGGCTTTGGCAGCCGTAAGGGGATCGGTGTAGGCGATAGTATGTCCGTCAACTCGAACACCGATCCGATTGGCCGCATCGCCGAAATCCCAGTCGGCCAGGCAGGGCGGGTCGTCACTATTGCCCGGCAGATCGTCCGGGTCATGGAAGCCACATTGGTTCCATCCATTGCTTCGGACGATGTCGCGGATATCCTCGGGACGCAAGGGCAGGCCGTAGAAGACCTTGGAAAAACCTTGCAGAGAAGCCACCAGCGCCGCCACCTGCGGTGCGGCCGCGCTGGTGCCGTTGAAGGCGTTGGTGTATGAGCGGTTCAGATCGCCATCCGGGAAGAACATCGACCCGTAGCCGAGGGTGGCCACGGAGGTGCCCCAAGCGGAGATGTGCACGGCGTCAACTTCGGGATCGCAGCTTTGACAGTAGTTGCTGAAGCTGAGTCGGCAATACCGATTGAAACCGCCGCGGCCGGGGAACACGGCGCCGACGATGATGACTCCGGAGTCCTCACCGCCGAACTGGGGCGCCGTCCCGAGATTGCAGCAGTCGTTTCCCGCCGAGATGCAGCAGGTGATGCCGGCGTCGGCGGCCAGCCGCAGCATCAGCCACGCGCCTTGGCTGCTGGCGAGCGTGCCGCAGCCGCTGGGCCCGATGGAGAATGACAGCACGTCGCCTTGGTCGAAGGTCAGTATGGCGCTGGCCATCGCAGACAGTAATCGCCCGCCCTCCTCAAGCGACACGATCGGGAAGAAGTACAACTCGGCTTCGGGGGCAAGTCCGACGATGCCGCGTTCCTGCGCCCGTGATTCATTGGGGCTCAGACCGTCGGGGACCTCGTTGCCGTCGTCATCGTGATCGATGGCCCCGACGATGCCGAGGGTGGCGGTGCCATGGTGCCCAGAGAGGTTTACGTTCCCTGGGATGATGATGATGGTCTGCCCGGGCTCAGGGATCACTTTGCCGTGCAAGTCCTCGTGCCGGTACGGCGCGTCCGGGCCTTTGGCCGTTTCGATGAAGGCCGAGTGCTCTATGATACCGACCTTCATGGTCTTGCCGCGCGTGAGGTTCTCGGTGCCGGGGAAATTGGGGAGGAACTGTTCGGCAAGCTCCCAGAGGCCTTGCATGTTGTATCCCTGGCCCTGGAAGCCGTCCAGCAGGATTCCGTCCACGTCGAACTGGAGCCCGGGCACCATCGCCGGGGGCAGTTCGCCGTTGTCCTGAACGTAGGTGAACGGGCTCAGATAGCCCTGGGCGGGCGCGAAGCTCGGCGTCGCCCCACCCGGATCCGAGGAAAGGCACACTTGCAACGCGAGCGACGCGCACATGCCGTCCCAGATGACGCTGCAGCAGAACGGCTCGACCGCGCAGACCGCCACGCAACATGCCGCGTCGGTGCACCCGGGTTGCTCATGCGGCTCGAAGCAGGGTCCGGTATCGGCGCTTGAGCACAGTGCGGCGGGATCGTTGGCCCCGCAGAGAACCTGGGCATGCTCGACGCACCAGGGGTCCCAGCGGGGGTCACCTCGTCCCGGCCACAGTGCGTCGTCGTTGCAGCAGAACGGATCGAGGTCGCAGACTAAGTTGCAGCAGTCCTCGTCCTGGCAGCCGAGGATTCCGTTGATCTCGAAGCAGCCGCCGGAATTGTTGCCGCACCCTGGCTGTCCACAGAACAACCCGGCCAGGTCGGCGCAAAAGTCGTCCCAGCCGTCCATGTTCGCGACATCGCAGCACAGGGGCTCGATCTCGCATACGGTGTTGCAACAGTCTTCATCTTCGCAATAGGGGGAGCCGTTGTCGGTGAAGCAGTCGCCGGCATCCTCCTGGCCGCACACCGGGTTGCAGATGAGCTGTGCAACCGCGGCGCAGAGGTCGTCCCACTCAACGGTACAGCAGGTGGCCAGTTCCGGAGTGAAGTCGCACACTGTCTGGCAGCACCCTGGATCCCATCGGCTGAAACACCCCGGCGTGCCGTTGCCGTCGAGATCAAAGCAACTGCCGGAGCAGGCTTCGCAAACATTAGCGCAAGTGGTGCCGTCGCCATGGTAATCGCCCTCGGCGGCATCGCAGGCGGCCTCGCTTATGTCCGCGCACGATCCGTCCGACAGGCAGCAGGCACCAGTTGGCCCCTCGTCCACGACGTACGTCGGCTCGAAGTACACGAACTCGACGAAGTCCAGATCGTTGAGGGCCTGCGCGGCCTCCAGGGGCACGGGTCCGCCATCCGGCGTGGTTACGTACATCATGCCCCCAAGGTCCGGTTGCGCCCGTTTGCTGTAGGTCGCCGCCTTGCCTTCGATGGCCGACAGCGATTCCTGCGGCAGCTTGATCGTTGGCGCGAACTTCAGTTCGGCCCCCAGGGCAATATCGGCGACCGCCCTCAGATCCCGGTTGACGAGCGAGAACACCGAGCCATCCGGCGTGGCCCGCGCCTTGACGGCGTCCATGAACTTCACCACCAGCCGGCCCGAACCCCCGCCGAACGCTTCAAGCTCACCGTTTGGGAGCTTGGTCAGCGGTGCACGCGGCACCAGCTGACCGTCTTCGGCTCCAGGCGGGACCGGCGCAGGGAATGGGAAAGCCATGGGCGTCGCCCTCCTCCTCTCCTCCTGGAGGGCTCGGTTGGGTTCAGCACTAGCCCGCAAGGCCGCGTCCGGCAACGCCACTACAGTCCGATCGCGCGGCGAGGGTGTTGCCACCTCGACGTTGGATTGAGCCAGACTAAGCCCAGCGATAGCCAGCATCCCGAAGAGAGCCGCTCGTGTTCGTAACATCTCTAGGTCTCCAGAGGTCAGATCCGGCGGGCGCCAGCGGGACCGTGAACGTGGTCTTCCTTTGGCGGGATTAGGTCACCCTCAGCACAAGGACGCACCAGCATATCCCTCCATATCATAAATCCTACCGGAACGTCGAAACTATTCAATTCCCAACCCCAATTTGGTTGGTTTTGCCTGGGCCGTGTCTGAAGCGTCGGTAGGACGGGCGCGGGGCTCCGGCCGAGTGTGCCCCCCCGGGGGACGTCCAGCCGCACAGAAAGCCTTCAGACAAGAGCCGGTGGGTCTCCGTCAGGAGTCAACCATCGGCGTTTCCTGGCCCGGCTGGCCGACCACCTCGACCACCGCGGGGGCCCGCTCAGCCCCCAGGGCCTCGGCGGCCTCTACGGCCTCGGCCAGCATGGCCTGCTCGTCCTGAAGCTCCGAGACGGGCGGCTCGACCAGCTTCTTCACCCGCATGTTGAGGTAGGGATCGAACCCGGTTCCCGCCGGGATCAGGTGTCCCAGGAGCACGTTCTCCTTGAGGCCCTGGAGGGTGTCCACCGCTCCGCGCAGTGCGGCCTCCGTCAGCACCTTCGTCGTTTCCTGGAAGCTCGCGCCTGAGAGGAATGATTCAGCCTGCAGCGACGCCTTGGTGATCCCGAGCAACAGTGTTTGGGCCGTGGCTGGCCGGGCACGTTTGGTCTTGGCCGATTCCTCGCCCTCGGCTTCGGCCAGCGCGTTGGCTTCCTTGACCTCCTCCTTGTTGACCAGCGCGCCGACGGGAAGGCTCGTCCCGCCCGCCTCGACGATCCGGAGCTTGGACCCGATCTGTTCGTTGCGCTCACGGAACAAGAACTTGTCCACGACCTCGTTGGGCAGTAGCTCCGTGTCACCCGGCGACTGGATCCGGACCTTGCCCAGCATCTGCCGCAGGATGATCTCGATGTGCTTGTCCGAGATCGGCACGCCTTGGGCCCGGTAGACGTTCTGCACCTCGTCGAGCATGTAGAAATACAGCGCCTCTTCGCCCCGAATCCGCAGGATGTCATGGGGAATCAGCGGCCCTTCAGTCAACGAGTCACCGGCGTGTACGACGTCTGCGGTATGCACAAGCAGGTGCTTGCCCTGCGGAACATGGTGGTCGTGCTCCACTTCACCGTCGGAGATGACTCGGATCGTCATCTTGCCCTTGCGCTTGTCGGAGTACAGCTCCACTCGCCCGGAGATCTCGGCGGTCACCGCTGGATCCTTGGGGGTTCGGGCCTCAAAGATCTCGGTCACGCGCGGCAGGCCGCCGACGATGTCGGCCGATCCCGCCACCTCCTTGGGTTGGCGGGCCAGCATCTGCCCGATCTTGATCTGCTGACCCTCGGTCACCTCGATCCTGGCTTTGGCGGGCAGATGGTGAAAGTCCAGGATCGTTCCTTGCTTGTTCTCAATGATGACCTGCGGGTGTTTTTCGCCGGTGTGCTCAATGACGATCAGCTCGCTCTTGCCCTCACCTCGAGTCGCCTCGATCCGGATGGTCTCACCGTCGATGATGTCCTTGAAGCGCACGATGCCGGACTTCTCGGCCAGGATGGGGGTTCGATGCGGGTCCCATTCGACGAGGACTTGCCCTCGCGTGATCTGGTCGCCCTGCCGGACGTTGAGCGACGCACCGTACGGGACCTTGTATTTCTCGAGTTCGCGGCCCTTGTCGTCAAGCAGCGCGAGCTCGCCGTTTCGCTTCAGCGCCAACAAGACGGTCCCCGACGGCATACTGACTTCGACCTCGTTGCAGTCGCGAAGCTCAACCATGCCGCTGTGCCCGGCCCGGTAGCTGGTCTCGACGATTCCGCGGGCGGCAATGCCGCCGGTGTGAAACGTCCGCATCGTGAGCTGTGTGCCCGGCTCGCCGATGGATTGGGCGGCAATCGTGCCTACGGCAAGTCCGACCTCAACGGCCTGCCCCGTCGACATATCCATGCCATAGCAACGGGCGCACACGCCGCGAGAGGTTTCGCAGGTTAGGCTGCTGCGGACCCGCACCGAGTCGATGCCCAAGGCTTCGATCTCGGTCGCCACCGCCGAGGTGATGAGCTGGTTCTCCTCGACGATCAGCTTGTCGGTAATCGGGTTGCGGATCGTCTGACGGCTGGTTCGGCCGAGGATTGCCTCGCGAAGCGGGACATCGATCTGCTCGCCCTTGTAGATCGCCCGCTTGGGAATGCCCATCTTCGTCCCACAGTCGAGCTCGGTGACGACCACGGCCTGGGCCACGTCGTAGAGCTTGCGGGTCAGATAGCCGGAGTCCGCGGTCTTGAGGGCGGTGTCGGCCAGGCCCTTACGGGCGCCGTGTGTCGAGGAGAAGTATTCAAGGACGTTCAGCCCCTCCCGGAAGTTCGCCCGAATCGGCGTCTCGATAATCTCGCCGGACGGCTTGGCCATCAGGCCCCGCATGCCCGCCAGTTGTTGCATCTGGCTGATGTTGCCTCGGGCGCCGGACTTGGACATCAAAAAGACCGGGTTCAGGTACGGCTCTCCCTCCGTGGAGTCGATCGGCACCTCCTTATGGTTCGTCGGGTCGCGCCGATCGTTCTCGAGCGTCTGCACCAGGCTCTTGGTCACTTGCTCACGGCAGTGAGCCCACAGGTCCAGCAACTGGTTGTGACGCTCACGCTCGGTAATCGCCCCGGCTTGGTAGTTCTTCTCCACCCGATCCACTTTCTTCTGCGTCAGGTCGATCAGGTGCCCCTTGTCGGCGGGGATGCGGATGTCGGTGATCCCGATCGACAAACCCGAGACGGTCGCGCTCTTGAATCCGAGCTCCTTCATGTCGTCGAGGATCTGCAACGTCGCGGGTCGCCCCAACCGGGCGTAGGTGTCGTCAATGACCCGGCTGCACCCAACTTTGCCCAGCGCACAGTTGTAGAACGGCATGCCGTCGGCCAGGACGTCGCTGAACAGGACCCGTCCCACCGAGGTCACGAGACGGCGATGCCGGGGGAGCGGTTCGACCGGCCCGGTTTCGGCCTGGACCACCTCGCGGAAGCGCGCTAGTCGGACCACGATTTGCTGCTGGAGGTCGATCTTGCCCAGCTCCAAGGCCAGGATCGCCTCGTGGGGGTCCTTGAATCGGGGCAGCTTCTCCTCCGGAACGTCGCCGGCGGAGGCGGTCGCCACCGTCAGGAAGTACACGCCCATCACGATGTCTTGACTGGGTGAGACGATCGGCTCGCCGTTGGCCGGCGAGAAAATCTGGTGCGTTGAGAGCATCAGCACGTGGGCCTCGGCCTGGGCCTCGACCGAGAGCGGAAGGTGCACCGCCATCTGATCGCCGTCGAAGTCGGCGTTATACCCGGCGCAGACCAGCGGGTGGATCATGATCGCGTTGCCCTCGACCAGCACCGGCTCGAACGCCTGAATCCCCATCCGGTGCAGCGTCGGGGCACGGTTCAGAAGCACCGGATGCTGGTAGATCACTTGCTCCAGGATGTCCCAGACTTCCGGGTCCCGCCGCTCCAGCATGCGCTTGGCGCTCTTGATCGTGTCCGCCAGGCCGTGCTCCTTGAGCTTGCGAATGATGAACGGCTGGTACAGCTCCAACGCGATCTTCTTGGGCAGGCCGCATTGGTGCAGCTTCAGCTCCGGACCGACCACGATCACCGAACGAGCCGAGTAGTCCACCCGCTTGCCCAGCAGGTTTTCGCGGAAGCGACCCTGCTTGCCCTTAATCATGTCGGTGAGCGACTTCAGCGGACGGTTGCTCGAGCCGAGCACCGGACGCCGGCACCGGCCGTTGTCGAACAGCGCGTCCACGGCCTGCTGAAGCATCCGCTTCTCGTTGCGAATAATCACTTCCGGCGCGTTGAGGTCCATCAGCTTTTTGAGGCGATTGTTGCGGTTGATAATGCGCCGGTATAGATCGTTCAGGTCGCTGGTGGCGAAGTTGCCGCTCTCCAGCAGCACGAGGGGGCGGAGATCCGGCGGGATGACCGGGATCACGTCCATCACCATCCACGTTGGATCGTTGGCGCTGAGGCGAATCTGCTCCACGAGCTTGAGCCGTTTGGACAGGTCCTTGATCTTCTGCTTGCTGCGGGTGTTGTTCAGATCCTCGCGAAGCTGGTCGGACAGGTCATTGAGGTTCAGCTGATACAACAGTTCGCGGACCGCCTCCGCCCCCATCAGGGCGGTGAAAGCCGTCGGGCCGAACTTCTCTACCGCTTCCCGGTAATCGTCTTCAGTCAGCACCTGCCTCAGTTGCAGCTCGCTCGTTCCCGGCTCGGTCGTCACGTAATCCTGGAAGTAGATGATCTTCTCCAGGTCCGCGGTCTTCATCCCCAGCAGCGTCCCGAGCCGGCTGGGCAGCGCCTTGAAGAACCAGATGTGCACGATCGGGGCCGCCAAATTGATGTGCCCCATGCGCTTGCGGCGGACCCGAGAGTGAGTCACCTTCACGCCGCAGCGATCGCAGATGATGCCCTTGTACTTCGTGCCTTTGTACTTGCCGCAGGCGCACTCGTAGTCGCGCTCGGGCCCGAAGATGCGCTCGCAAAAGAGCCCGTCTTTCTCCGGACGATACGTGCGGTAATTGATCGTCTCGGGTTTCTTCACCTCGCCGAAGCTCCAACTGCGGATGTCGTTGGGGCTGGCCAGCGAGATCTTCACCGACCCGAAATCGTTGACGCGATCGTAGACGTTGTCAGTCATAAGTAGCTCTCAGCTTTCAGCTCTCAGCTTTCAGCTCATGAAATTGCCGAACAGCGATCGTCCGCCAGACTGATTGCTGACGGCTGATCGCTGAACGTTCCTTCACAAGAGGCTGGCCGCTTCCAATTGCTGCTTTTCCAAACTGATGTTCAATCCCAGCCCGCGAATCTCGTAGCACAACACATCAAACACGACCGGCATCCCGGCTTCCAGGACGTTGGTGCCCTTGACCATGGAGTCGTAGATCTTGGTCCGGCCTTCAACGTCGTCACTCTTGACCGTCAATAACTCCTGCAGCACGTATGCCGCGCCGTAGCCCTCCAGGGCCCAGACCTCCATCTCGCCGAAGCGTTGACCACCGGTGCGGGCCTTCCCGCCCAGCGGCTGTTGGGTGATCAGGCTGTAGGGGCCCGTCGCGCGGGCGTGAATCTTGTCATCCACCAGATGGTGCAGCTTCAGCAGGTACATGTACCCCACGCTCGACTTCTGATGGAACGGTTCGCCGGTGCGGCCGTCGTGAAGCTGCACCTTGCCCCCGAAGGGAACCGTCACGAGATGCTCGCGCCTCGCGCCGGGATTCTTGCCCGTCTGCTCAAACTCCTTCAGCCGCTGATCGACGTGGAGATTCGCCTCGTCGATCGCCGCGAGCACCTCGTCCTCGGTCGCGCCATCAAACACAGGCGTTCTCGCCTGAAAGCCCAGCACCGCCGCCGCCCACCCCAGGTGTGTCTCGAGGATTTGGCCGACGTTCATGCGCGACGGTACGCCCAACGGGTTCAGCAGCACGTCCACCGCAGTCCCGTCCGCGAGGAACGGCATGTCCTCCTCAGGAACGATGCGGGCAATCACGCCCTTGTTGCCGTGCCGACCGGCCATCTTGTCCCCGACCGACAGTTGCCGCCGCGTGGCCAAATAGACCTTGACCATCTCCAGCACGCCCGAGGGAAGCTCGTCCCCGCGCTTCATGTGCGCCAACTTCCGCTCACGCTCCTTCTCCACCGCCTCGATCCGTGGCCAGAACTGGCTCCGGATCTTCAGGGCCGCCGCCTTGGCGTCCTTGTTCCCCTTGATCCACTTCTCGTGGAAGTTCTCGATCTGCTCGAGGATCACCTCCGGAATATCCGATGCGCCGACCTTCTGCCGGGTCGAAGGATCCACAATCGGCGTCCCCAGCACCTCGATCATCTGATCGATCATCTGACGGAACAGCGCGATCGCCTTCGCGTTCATCAGACCCTCGTATTCAGCGATCTCCTTCTTGACTTGCCGCTTCTGATCATCGGTGAGGTGCATTCGGCGGTTGAAGCGACGGGCGGCGATGACGATGCCCGCCGTGCCCGCCGGCACCTCCAGCGAATCGTTCTTCACGTCCTCGCCGGCTCGTCCGAAGATCGCATGCAGCAGCTTCTCCTCGGGGGTGAGCTCGGACTTGCTCTTGGGGCTGACTTTCCCCACCAGAATGTCGCCGGGACCCACCCGCGCGCCGACCCGAATCACGCCGTGCTCGTCCAGGTTCCGCAGCGCCTTCTCCGAGACGTTGGGGATGTCGCGCGTGAACTCCTCTCGTCCCAGCTTCGTCTCGCGGATCTCGACGTCGAAGTTCTCGATGTGGATCGAGGTAAACACGTCGTCCTTGACGAGTCGTTCCGAGATGACAATCGCGTCCTCGAAGTTATAGCCGTCAAACGTAGAAAACGACACGAGCACGTTCTTGCCGATCGCCAGCTCGCCGTGAACCGTCGACGCCCCGTCGGCGATGATCTGACCCTTCTCTACCTTTTCGTCCATCCGAACCAGCGGCTGCTGATGCTGACAGGTGCGCTCGTTCAGCCCGACGAACGTGCGCAGCTCATACTCGTCGGCGTTATCGATGATGATGCGCTGCGAATCCACATAGGTCACCGTGCCGGATCGCCTCGACTTCACGATCATCCCCGAGTGCTCGCCGACCTCCTCCTCCATGCCCGTTGCCACCAGCGGCGGTTCGCTCTTGATCAACGGCACCGCTTGGCGCTGCATGTTCGAACCCATCAGCGCGCGGTTGGCGTCGTCGTGTTCCAGGAACGGGATCAGCGCCGCCGACACCCCCACGATCTGCTTCGGTGAGATATCGACGTACTGCACGTCGGCAGCATCAACCTGGGACAGATCGCCGCTCACCCGGGCCAAGACCTGCCCCTTGGTGATTCGTCCCGATTCGTCCAGAATGTCCGATGTCGCCAGGACGCCCTTCATCTCCTGGTCGGCCCGCAGGAACTCCACCTCGCCCGTCACCTTGCCCCGCTTCACCTTCCGGTACGGCGTGAGCAGGAACCCGTAGCTGTCGATCTTGGCGTAGATGCCCAGTGACGCGATCAGGCCGATGTTCGTCCCTTCCGGCGTCTCGATCGGGCAGATTCGGCCGTAGTGGCTGATGTGCACGTCGCGGACCTCGAATCCCGCTCGTTTACGGTTCAGCCCGCCCGGGCCCAGCGCCGACAGCCGCCGCTCGTGCACCAGCATCGACAGCGGATTCGTCTGATCGACGACCTGCGACAGCTCGCTGCGCCCGAAGAAGAACTCGATCGCACTGCTGATCGACTTGGAGTTGACGAGGTCGGCGACTTTGCTCAGCTCATCCGGGTCTCGAACGCTCATCCGCTCCTGGACGGTCCGCCTCAGCTTCAGGAAGCCCTTGCGCATCTCCTCGACCGCCAGCTCGTCCAGCGTTCGCAGCCGACGGTTCCCGAGGTGGTCGATGTCGTCGATATGCGCCTTGTTCCGCTTGGCCCGCAGGTCCAGTATGTAACGGATCACCGCGAGGAAGTCCTCAGCCCGAATGTGCTGCACATCTTCCGGGGCGGCCTCATAGATCTTGTCCGTCTCGAACTTCCGGTTGATCCGGAATCGCCCCACCTTCCCGAGCCGGTATCGCTTGTTGTCGAAGAACTTCTCCCGAAACAACGATCGAGCCTTCTCTACCTGCGGCGGATTGCCCGGCCGAAGTCGCCCGTAGATCCGCAGCAGCGCCGCCTCGTGTTCGGTGACCTCGGCCAGGAAGTCCAGCCGCTCCTCCGCCAGCGTGTTCAGGAGCAGCGGGTCCACCGCGTCCGCGATGACGTTCACACTCTTGAGGTCCGAAGACTGAATTGCCTCAATGGCGTCCCCGAGCGGCACGCCGATCCGGCACAACTCTTCACCCGTCTCCGTGTCGATGATCATCTCTGCCGAGTAGTGCTCGGGCTTGAGCTTCTCGACCTTGACCGCCTTCACCTTGTAAAAAAGCTCCAGCAGCTTGTCCGTCGCGCTGTATTGCTCGTCCAATGCCCGCAGGAACGTCGTGGCGGCGATCTTCGTCGACTGATCGATCCGCATCATCAGCACGTCCTTCTTCGTCACCTCCAGTTCGATCCACGAGCCGCGCTCCGGGATGATCCGAGCCGAGTGCAGCGGTCGATCGCCGACCGACGAGACGATCCCGAAGTCCACGCCCGGGCTCCGGTGTAATTGGCTTACGATCACCCGTTCCGCACCGTTGACGATGAACTCGCCCCCGCCCATCATGATCGGAATCTCGCCGAGGTAGATCTCCTCCTCCGCGATCTCGTCGATCCCCTCGCGGATCAGCCGCACCGCGATCCGAAACGGCATCCCGTACGTCAGACGAAGCTCGCGGCATTCGTCCGGCGTGTACCGC
>JACZXL010000307.1 GCA_022571635.1 Planctomycetota bacterium | reverse complement strand
CCAATGGATTGCCCCCCGGATCGACTCGATACCCTTCGGGACGGATCGGATGCTCGGAAGCCCACGGTGCAGACGCAGCAGATCGTAGCTCTGCCGCTCGCCGAGTTTGAACTCCGTCCTGATGAACCGGAGCCACGCGTCGCCCCGCAGGTCGACCCGCTTCTCCTTGAGCCAGTCGAGTTCGCGGCCCACGAGCCAGGCGTGCTGGAGCGACCGGCGGCCGCACAGGGCCATGGCGTCGAGGTGCCGGCGGATGAATTTGATCCTGTCCTCCTCCGTGGCGCTGGAGGAGAGAATGTTCAGCGTCGGGACTTCGATGTTTTCGGTGGAAAGCCGCTTCGATGCGGCGGTTGTTGTTCCGTTCGGCATGTTCGATTCTCCCTGAGCGAATGTGCATGCGCGACGATCACGCCCGCGCCGAGTCCGAAAGGACGGCGCGTCCGCGCGCCGCACGGCACGGATTTACACGAACACTCCTCGCCCGATCCGGTGATGCATGCCTTATCGGATCGTGGGAGGCGCGATTTTACCTGTTATTCGGGCGCTCCTGCCGAAAACGGCGGCCTGCGTTTCATGGCCGTCGCCGTATTCGTGGTGATCCGGGACAGTGCCGCCGAATTCAGCGGGGCTGCACAACGCGAGATCCGGCTGCACGCAGCACGGCGGCCTACTGATCGACCGCCAAGCGACCTTGGCCGGCACGGCGCGCCGGAGCGAATGAGGAGCGGCTCCGACGGGGAATGAAGGAACATCTTATCCTCCGAATGCACGGGGTAGGTTGCGAGCGAATGAGTAGGTCGCGGCCACGCTAACTGGCTTTCAGTTTGGCGCGAGCTTTCCCGGTCACCGACCACGATAGAATCCCCTCGGAAGACGCGGGCCGAACGCAGTCAAGCCATATCCGTGATCCACGGGGCGGCTTGGGGCAAGGCTCCTTGGCAAATTACGATGCGTGAGGGATTGTGGCAGCAATTGACCGACATAACGGCTACCCTACCGGAAGCGACGGTCTATCGCAGGACGGGTCCGTACCGGGGCCGCCTGACCGTTCACCACAGAAAGCGGACGGTGATTCCCGCCACCGAAAACCTCACACTGCTCGTTGCCGCGACGCGCTGGAGCACCTGACGCCGAGCGAAAACCGAATTGCGTACTCGATTGGAGACGATCATCAAATCTTGAGCCAGCTGGATAGGGTTTCGACAATCGAATTTTGAGCCACCGCAACAGAGCCTACCCTGCTCGAAACGGCAATGGTGCCAACAGCAGGGAGGCATGGAGATGTTGACGGTGGATGATTACGAACAGATCCGACGTAAGCATTTGATCGACGGCATGAGCCAGCGGGCGATTGCCCGTGAGATGGGTCTCGCCCGCAACACGGTCGCGAAGGCGATCACGCAAGCCGTTCCGTCAGGGTATCAACTGACCAAGCCTCGGCCGAAGCCCGCGATTGATCCGGTCAAGGCGATCATCGATGCGTGGCTGGAGGAGGATCGCCGCAAGCCGCGGAAGCAGCGTCACACCGCCCAGCGGATCTACGAGCGTCTCCGGGACGAGTACGACTTTGGCGGCGCCGCGACCACGGTGCGACGGTACGTGCGGCAGGTCAAGCGGTACGGACAGGAAGTGTTCATGCCGCTGGCCTTTGAACCGGGTGAAGAAGCCCAGGTGGATTGGCATGAGGGCTGGGTGGAAGAGAACGGGGTGGAACGGAAGGTCCAGTTCTTCTGCATGCGTTTGTGCTACTCGAAGGCTTCGTTCGTCTGGCCCTACGAACGGGCCACGCTGGAGGCGTTCCTGGACGGCCATGTCCGAGCGTTCGAGTTCTTCGGGGGCATCCCGCGACGCTTGGCCTACGACAACCTCAAGTCGGCCGTGATCCAGGTGCTGGACGGCCATGAGCGCAAGCTCAATCTAAAGTTCCGCGAGCTGCGGAGCTGGTATCTGTTCGACACGCGGTTCTGTAACGTGGCCCGGGGCAATGAGAAGGGCGACGTCGAGAACCTAGCCAAGCGATCGGAACGTACGTACCTCACGCCGATCCCGGCGATCGGGCACCTGTCCGAACTCGGCCCCCTGCTCCTGACCGGGTGTCAGAAGGATTTGGAACTCCCGGGGCCCCGCCCTCATCAAGACAAGACGCGACGGGAGCTGCTCGAGGAGGAGAGGCGAAGCTTCCTGCCGCTTCAGGAGAAGCCCTTCGAGGCGTGCACCCGACGCAGCACGTTCGTCGACAAGCGTTCCTTGATTCAAGTCGATACCAACCGCTATTCGGCGCCGGTGCGCTGGGCGCATCACCCCGTGCTCATCCAATCGTTTGTCGATCGCATCGAGCTGTGGTGCGAACAGGAGCGGGTGGCGACGCATACGCGTTGTTACAAAAAAGGCCAGTTTCGCCTGGAGCCCTTTCATTACCTGATGCTCTTGAAGACCAAGCCAGGCAGTTTGGACAACGCCCGGGCGTTCAAGGGCCAACCCTGGGGGGAAGACTTCGATCGCCTGCGTCGAGAGTTGGAGTATCGCTACGACGGGGAGGGCACGCGGAAGTTCATCGACGTCCTGTTGCTGTTTGGCCAGTACCCCGAAAAGGATGTCAAGCAAGCCGTCACCCTGTGCGTTCGCCGGCGTGCGTTTAGCGATGAAGCGATCCTGGGCGTGCTGCGGAACGAACCCGTCTCCCCTTCGAGACGGCTGGACCTCTCGCATCGCCCGGAGCTCTGTCAGGTGGGCGACGGCATCCGGTCCGCCCGCGTCTACGACCCGCTCGTGTCGGGAGAGGAGGTGGCCGCATGAGCGACCCACAACTTCTTTTGGCCAGCTATCTCAAAACGCTACGGCTACCGACGTTCCTTCGCGAGTATGCGACGGTCGCCCGGCAATGTGGCGAGAAGGACGCCGCCTATGAAGAATTCCTTCAGCAACTCGCCGAACTGGAGGTCCAGCATCGTCAGGTTCAGTCCATCGCCCGGCGTATCAAACAGGCGGCCTTCCCCGTGGTGAAGGATCTGGCCGACTTTGACTTCGCGGCCGTGCCCAAGCTCAACAAGAAACGGGTGCTGGATCTGGCCCAGGGAGCCTTCATTGAGCAACGGGCCAACGTGGTCCTGAACGGTGCGCCGGGCGTGGGGAAGACGCACTTGGCCATCGGTCTGGGACGCGAAGCGTGCCGCAATGGGCAAAAGGTACGCTTCTTCACGGCTTCCGGCTTGGTGAACGCCTACGTGGAAGCGCGTGAAGAGCGACACATCACTCGGCTCGAGAACCACATTCGACGCCACGACCTGATCATCATCGACGAACTCGGCTACATCCCGCTCGATCGTGTCGGCGCCGAGCACCTCTTCGGCTTCTTCAGCCAGTGCTATGAACAAACGAGCCTGATCGTGACCACGAACCTGCCGTTTGCCGAGTGGCCTCAGATCTTCGCCGACGATGAACGGCTGGCCGGGGCGCTGCTCGATCGCCTCACCCATCACGTATACATCGTCGACATCACCGGCGACAGCTACCGCCTCAAGACCAGCCTCAAACAGCAAAAGAAGAAAAAGGGGGAGTCTGCGCCATGAACACCGCTACGATGCGCATGCGAGACCCCACGCGCGATCGCTTCGTGGGGGCTGCTCGCCCCCACACCCCTCGGCTTCATTCCCCTCCCCTATGGGCTGACGCTACAAGGGAGCCGCCACCCCGAGGGAACCCTGCATCCCTACGGACGCGGAACAAGGAGAATCTAACCAACCGGAGCGGTACAACGATTGGACAGCTGTACGTCAAACGTTATTCTTTGCGCCTAGGTGGCTCAATTTTCGATGCACATCTGGCTCACAATTGGGTGACCGTCTCCACTTGGGCGGCAGCGGTCCCGAGTTGGCCGCTCCCGCGTTCCACACGGTACCGAACGCGGTGGCATCCTGAATGTTGACGATGCCATCGCAGTTCTCGTCGATCAAGTTCGGATCCTTACCGCCATTG
>JACZXL010000306.1 GCA_022571635.1 Planctomycetota bacterium | reverse complement strand
GGAAGAAGCGGTCGCATGACGCCACGCGCCGGATGTGGGGTTCGCATCGCCGGGGCGGGGTCGGCCGTGCCCGCAGGTGTGCTGACCAACGCCGACCTCGAGAAGATGCTGGATACGACCGACGAGTGGATCGTCCAGCGCACCGGTATTCGGGAGCGCCGCATCGTTGATCAGCCGGGCCAAGGTACGTTCACGCTTTCCTGCGACGCGCTGAACCGTGCGCTGGAAGATGCAGGGATGAAAGGCAAGGAGTTGGACCTGGTGATCGTCGCCAGCGTCACCGGCGAGATGACCTGCCCATCGGTAGCGGCCCGAGTGTCGGCTGAAGTGGGCGCTACCCCAGCCGGCGCGTTCGATCTCGTCGCCGCGTGCAGCGGATTCGTCTATAGCATCAATGTGGCCGACTCATTGGTTCGCAGCGGCCGGTTCGATGCGATTGGCGTTGTCGGCTGCGATGCCATGAGCACGGTCATTGACTACTCCGATCGGAATCTGTCGATCCTCTTCGGTGACGCGGCCGGAGCCGTCATCCTCACCCGAGATGAGGATCATGCACTGGGTTGCCTGTATCAGACGATGTTCGCCGACGGAACGAACTGGGAGTCGCTGTACATGCCCCGGCGCGAGCATGAGATACCACAGTCGGACAGCGAAAACGCGATCCGCATCGGATGTCTGCGAATGAATGGTCGCGAGATTTATAAGTTCGCGATCGTCAAGCTGCGCCAGATGATCGAGGAGGCGCTGGAGGCGACAGGTCTGTGCCCGTCGCAGATCAGCCAGTTCGTCTGCCACCAATCCAACCTGCGGATCATCGACGCGGCTCGCGAGAAACTGGGACTCCCGCCGGAGAAGGTGTTCATCAATATCGACAAGTTCGGCAACAGCTCTGCCGGCTCCGTCGGCCTGTGCTTCGACCAGCTTTGGCGAGCCGGGAAGATCAAGCGCGGTGATACGGTGCTGTTCGCGGCGATCGGGGGCGGACTGACCTGGGCCACCAGCGTGTGGAAGCTGTAGGCGAGGCCTGAAGATTTGGAGGTCCGGAGGTTTGGAGGCAAAAGGGCTTGAAGCGGTCATCCTCTGTCCCGGTCAGGGTGCGCAGGCCGTCGGGATGGGCCAGGCCTGGCATGACGCCTCTCAGGCGGCGGCGGGTGTGTTCGCTGAAGCCGACGATGTTCTGGGCGACTCTCTGGGCACGCCGCTGAGCGACCTGTGCTTTGGCGGGCCGGCGGATCGGTTGAACCGGACGGACGTCGCTCAGCCGGCCCTTTACGTGTGTGGGGTGGCCAGCTACCGGGGGCTGAGGGAGCGTGATGGTGAGCTGCCGATCGCGGCGGCGGCGGGATTGTCCCTGGGGGAGTACACGGCGCTGCACCTGGCTGGGGCGTTTGACTTCGCCCAAGGCTTGCGGCTGGTCGTCCAGCGAGGCCGGCTGATGCAGGAGGCGGCCGAGCGAACCGAGGGCGGCATGGTCGCGCTCATCGGGGTCGGGGAGGACCAAGCCCAGGCGATCTGCGACGAAGCAGCGGCCGATGAGGTCCTGGTAATTGCCAACCTCAACGCTCCTGGCCAAATCGTGCTATCCGGCCACGCAGGGGCATGCCGGCGTGCGATCGAGGTTGCCGGGCGGCTGGATTTGCGGGCCACGCCCTTGGCCGTGGCTGGGGCCTTTCACTCGCCGCTCATGCAGTCTGCGGCTGACTCCATGGCACACGCCCTGGCGGAGATCGAAGTTTTCCCGCTGCGACTGCCGGTCTGGTCGAACGTGACGGCCCAGCCGCACGATCCTCAGAACCTGGAACTTCTCAGGCAGCGGCTCGTCGAACAGATCATCAACCCGGTTCGGTGGGCTCAGACCTGTCATAAGCTCGTGGGGGAGGGTACAATGACCGTTCACGAGCTTGCCCCGGGGCGTGTTCTCCGCGGCCTGATGCGTCGCATCAACCCCAGCGTGAAGGTGAAGAATCATGACCAGCCGTAACAGCAAAGGGATTGGAGCCGCCGTGGCCGGAGTCGCATGCGTCGTGGTTGTAGCCGCCGTCACGGGCTGCGGCAGCGACGAGCCGGAGCCAACGGCGATCGTTGTCCGAGACTACGCACCACCACCACCGCCACCGCCAACGCTCACACCGATCAGCGAGTTGATGATCCAGCTCGGGATCGACGAGCGGGTTCGGCTGCCCGAGGACAAGGCCCCCGACAACGATCAGGCCAGACGAGCGGTGCTGGAGTTCTTTGACGCCTTTGCCCGCGGCGACGACCAGGTCGTAGCCAGTATGGTGTCCACGGCTGATCGTCTGGAGCTGGAGGCTCTGGTGGACTCTGGCGCCTGGGTTGAGACAACGAACCAAATCACCAGGATCGACGTGCAGACCGGATCCGATCCTCAAGACGTAGAATATACCTGCGCCCTGGCGATCATTTACGTCGATGGTTCGTTCCAACCTCAACTATGGCACTACAGCGTTGATGATATGGACGGCGCGAGGTTCGATGCAGCACCGACGCCGCCGGGAATCATGGATCGGCTTAGCGGTGTCGATTGGATTGCCGCCTGGTTTGCGGTGCTACAGGAAGAGGAGGCCCTGGCAAACAAGCCAGACGAGGACTACCAGGCGCCGCAGAAGATATACGCCACTGGAGTCGGTGCCGTCGGGACGTCGCAGGGGCCGGGTATCGAGCCTGACGGCCCGGGCAACCCGCTGAGCCCTGGTAATCCAGGTGGACCGCCCGGCCGAAGACCAAGGCCTCCGAAGCGCAAGCCGCCGGGACCGCCCTGAGCCGCCGCCTCCGGTTGGCAATCCAACGCAGTCCAGTACAATCCTGGCCCGCCTCGCGCGGGCCAGTTTTCATTCATTGCTCCCTCCGAGCACTTGGGGCCAGCCATCGAAACGCGTGTCGCGATCGTAACCGGAGCCAGCCGCGGCATCGGCCGGGCCATTGCCTTGCGTCTCGCGGCGGACGGCCGGCTGGTGGTGCTCGTCAGTCGCTCCGCAGAGGCACTAGAGGCGGTCTGCCGGGAGATCGAGGACGCCGGCGGCGCCGCCGAGGCTCGACCCTGTGACGTCGCCGATGGTGACGCCCTGGCTGGACTCGTCGAGGACGTGGCATCCAAACAAGGCCGGCTCGATATCCTCGTGAACAATGCTGGCATCACGCGGGACGGCTTGGTATTGCGCATGACTGACGAAGACTTCGACATCGTCATGCAGGTGAACCTGCGATCGGCCTTCGTGGCCTGTCGCGCCGCGGCCCGCCCCATGCTGCGGGGTCGGTTCGGGCGGATCATCAACATCAGCTCAGTCACCGGGATCGTCGGCAACCCCGGCCAGGCGAACTACGCTGCGGCCAAGGCCGGTCTCATTGGCATGACGAAGTCGCTCGCCAAGGAGTTGGGTTCGAAGGGGATCACCGCGAACGTCGTGGCCCCGGGCTTCATCGAGACGGGCATGCTCGACGCCCTCACCCCCCAGGTCAGGGAGCAAGTGACCAAGGCGTTGCCGGTGCGGCGCTTCGGCCGGCCCGAGGAGATCGCGCACGCCGTTTCGTTCATCGCCTCCGATCTGTCCGGCTACCTGACGGGGCAGGTGCTGGTTGTTGACGGCGGGCTGGTGTGCTGAGGCTCTTGACGGCCCGAGACGCTCGGTCCCCAGCTGGCCCACCGCGGTTCGCATTGATTCGACGCCGATTGAGGCTATAGTGGTCGCCCAATGTCCCTCGAACGGGACGCCCGTCTTGTCAGGAGAGCTCACCGTGACGGAAACCGAGATCGAAGCCAAAGTGATTGACATCGTCGCTGAGCAAATGGGGGTGGACAAGGGCGCCATCTCCCGCGAGACGAACTTCACCAACGACCTCCACGCCGACAGCCTCGATACGGTTGAATTGGTCATGGAGTTCGAAGACGAGTTCGAGACCTCGATCCCCGACGAGCAAGCGGAGAAGATTCAGACGATCGGCCAAGCGGTTGACTTCATCAAG
>JACZXL010000063.1 GCA_022571635.1 Planctomycetota bacterium | reverse complement strand
TCCTGGGCACGGGCGTTGCGGGGAAGCTCGGCGCGGTCCTGGTCGGACAGGCGTTCGACGTCGTGCCCGAAGGTCTTTTGTTGTACTTCAGCCGTCCGGCGGCTGACTTGTTGTTGCTGGTCGATCAAGTCGCGGAGGTTGGCGAGCACGCTGCGATAGTCGTTCCAGGTGGTCAACTGCTCGAGCAAGGCACGGATGGCTTTGATCGCGCCTCGCTGGAACTCGGCCGCCTGGCGCGCATCGTCGGCCTGGTCGGCTCGACTGGATCTGCCCCTGGCGTCGTTGAGCATTGTCGCAGCCTGATGCATGTCAGGCTCGACTAAATTGTCGAGTTGATCGGCGAACAACTGGGCCTGCTGTTTCTCGCTGGTGCGATTGATGCGATTGTTCTCCAGCTCGTCGGCGAGCGATTCAGCATTTTTACGGACCGTGGCGATTCGTTGGGCGAGGGCTCTCTGGCGGGTGCTGAGTCTCAGGAATTGGGCGTCGGGGTCAAATTCGGGGGCCAGCCGCAACGTTTCTTCGTGTTGCTGCGTGTCTTCGAGTAACTGTTGTTGTTCTTGGAGATATCGCCGGAGTCGCTGGGACAACCTGTTCAGCTCGTCGGCGACTGCCGCGGCGAGCTCATTCTGGCTGACCACTACCAGTTGCATGGTATGGGCTCGTCCCGTCTGTGGAGAAAGGGTGTCCGTGAGGCGGTTGTCTTTGGCGATCAAGGTGTATTCGACTCGGTCGCCTAGTCGGAGTTGCAGGTCGCTTAGGGTCCACGTGAATTCAGTGCGGGCGGTGGTGCCTAATGCGGAATCGTTGCTCGTGCTCCATTGCGGAACCGCGTGCGTGAATTGCTTGTTGGTGGGATGGACCGTGCCGGCCAACTCGATGTGGCTGATGCCCAGGTCGTCGCGGGCGGATCCCACGATGTGCACGACGGCTTGCGGGGTGACCTCCAGCACCTCGACGGGCTTGATGATGGCCACCGCTGGTGGGGAGTCCTGCCGGACGGTGACCGAAATGCTGTCGCCGTCCTCGTTCTCGAAACCGTCCAAATCTACCAAGTGAATGAGGCACTGTTGATCTCGCTGGGGTGTCAACCGGGCGGCGAACAATCTGTTCTGATCTGTATCAGCCTCCGCAAACACGGTTTTGCCGGTGTCCGTGGAAATCCAGGCTTCGGTGCGGCCGGATTCGTTGCGGCTGAGCGGCTTACTCGACCGGAACGTGACGAGCAATGTGCTGCCTTCGATGAGCTCGACGTTGTGCTGTCCCGTGGGCAGGACGACAACCGCGGCGTCGGCTACGTAGGAGGGCGGAGTCACCGCAAGTTGCAGATCGAGGATCCGTGGTCGGTTGACTACGCGAATTGTTCCGGGCCTGTCTTTGGTGGAATCATCTCCGGCCTGAAACCAATATTGAACATGCTCGGTGATGGTGTTGAGCTCTCGCTGGAGGGCGTCGAGGTCGATCTGGGGCGTGCCGAACAGGTCCCGGGCATTCGACGCGTTGACCGACCCGCCATATTGGATTCGCAGCTCGTCGGCCGTGTCTTGATCATACAAGTCCGCCACCGACCGCCGAATGATCCGATGCACCGCCGACGCGTCCTGCGGGCTGGCCACTTGCCCGGTTCCGATGGCCCAGACCGGCTCGTAGGCGATGGTCACCCGCCCCATCTGCTCGGGCGCGACGTCCCGCAACCCCGCCCTGAGCTGAGACACATTGACCCGATTCGTGTCGCCGGCCTCGCGCTGCTCCAGGGTCTCGCCGATACACAGCACCACGCTCAGGCCCGCCGCCAGCGCCGCCAGGAGCTTGGCGTTCACCCGCTCGTCGTCCTCGCCAATGACGTGCCGCCGTTCGGAGTGACCCACAAGCACGACCTTCACATTCAGGTCCAGCAGCATGTCCGTACTGACTTCGCCGGTGTACGCGCCGTTGGGATGGTGAAAGACGTCTTGAGCGCCAAGCAACATCCCGTGGTGACCAAGGGTTCGACCCACCGCCTGCAGATAAGGGAACGGCGGGAACAGCGCGATGTCACAGCGATCGGCAAAGCAGCCGCACGCGGCCACGACGCCGTACGCCAACTCGACCGCCGAGGCCAGATCGGTATTCATCTTCCAGTTGCCGCCGACGAACGGCCTGCGCGTCATTCCCATACGCCACAGTGTACCGAAGAACAGCGGGTCAAGCCCGCCGGCTAAACTTTCTTCACTCTTCCGTTTCGCCGTCCCGATTCCATCGGGAACCCTGCTTTCTTCGGTCTAGCCACTACAATCCGCCGTCATGGTGCAGGTCTACCACGTCATCTTCTCAACCTACGGCTTTTGGCTCCCCAACGACCTGCGCAGATCCGGATCCGATTGTGTCGCAGCGCCGCATCTACAACAGTTCGGCCCAGCGACCAAAGTACAAACAAAGCAATCCGTCGCTCACCACTCTCACGATTGCGCCCTTCGAAGGGTTGCTAAGGAACAACTCAAATATCCGCCCGTAATCTTCGATGGAGCTCAAGCACGCGCGGTGGCCAGAGGATTCGCAAAGGTTCTTACCGAATACGACTACCCCATGTACGCCTGCGCCATACTCCCCGGAGCACGTGCACCTGGTGATCGGCCGGCACATGCGATCGGTTGAACGCATCGTCGCGCATCTCAAACGCGGCGCAACGCTCAAGCTATTCGAGGAGGATCGTCATCCATTGATGGGCTATAGAGGTCCACGCGGTGCGGTTCCATCTCCCTGGAGCAAGCGAACCGGGTGGACCGTCTATCTGAATGACGATCAGTCGGTGCGCCATCGCATCAAGTACGTCCAGGAGAACCCCCTCAAGGAAGGCAAGCCGCGGCAACGCTGGAGCTTCGTCAAACCATTCCGCGTTTAGCCGCAGGGCTTGACCGTGCGCTCTTCCCGCGCCGAAGAAACAGCGGGTCAAGCCCGCTGGCTAAACCAGCTACACTGTCGCCTTGACCATGACCACCCAGACCCAAGCCATCCGAACCGCCGCCCAGATTCGACGCGAATTCATCGACTACTTCGCGAAGAAGCACGGCCATACGTTCGTCCCCTCATCGCCCGTTGTCCCGCACGATGACCCCACGCTGCTTTTCACCAACGCCGGGATGAACCAGTTCAAGGAAATCTTCCTCGGCCAGGGCCGGCGCGACTACACCCGGGCCGTCAACACCCAAAAGTGCATCCGAGCCGGCGGCAAGCACAACGATCTCGAAGACGTCGGCAAAGACCACTACCACCACACCTTCTTTGAAATGCTCGGGAACTGGTCGTTCGGCGACTACTTCAAGGCCGAGGCCATCGAATGGGCGTGGGACCTGCTCACGAACGTGTGGGGATTAGACAAGGACCGCCTGCACGTCACCGTTTTTGAGGGCAACGAAGCCGAAGGCACCGCACCCGATATCGAAGCTGAAGAGATTTGGAAGCGGTTCGTGCCCGCCGATCACATCAGTCGATGGGGGAAAAAAGACAACTTCTGGGAGATGGGCGAGACCGGCCCGTGCGGCCCGTGTAGTGAGATTCATTACAACTTCGGTGATGTTGCTTCGGGGGCAAAGCTCGTCAATGCCGGCGATCCACAAGTCATCGAACTGTGGAACCTCGTCTTTATTCAGTTCAATCGAGCCCCCGGAACTAAGGACAAGCCTGGAGCGCTCTCGCCGCTGCCGGCCAAACACGTCGACACCGGCATGGGGCTGGAGCGCCTCGTGCGCATTTTGCAAAGTGTAGATAGCAATTACGCCACCGATCTGTGGACGCCGATGTTTGAGGCGATCCGAAAACACACCGGCGCGCATCCGTATAAAGGCTCGCTGGACGATCCGGTTGATGTCGCCTATCGCGTGATTGCCGATCACATTCGGTGTCTGACGTTCGCGATCACGGACGGCGCCTGGCCGAGCAACGAAGGGCGCGGCTACGTCTTGCGGCGCATTCTTCGCCGTGCTGTCCGCCATTCGCACCAAACATTGCAAACCAAAGGCGCGTGGCTGTACGAGTTGGTTCCCGCAGTAATCGACTCACTGGGCGAAGCGTTCCCCGAACTCAACGACAAGCCGGATAAGGTGGCGGCAGTTATTCGTGATGAAGAGGATGGGTTCCTACGGACGTTGGATCGCGGACTGGTTCTGTTCGATGAGGCCGTGGCGCAGTCAATCGGGAACGCGGTTGCCCTCAAGAAAGGATGGGTCTTCCAGTGTTCGGCTATCGGCGCCTATGTGAGGAGTGAGGGACCAAAGTCGGGTGACACGCATCACCTTGTTTTTGAGAGACCGGACGGGAACGAAGCGTCCTGGAATCTAGACACACGCCAAAGTCATGTGCGTGAGTTCATCGAGCATTATCAACTGACGAATCTTGAGATCGCTGAAGAAGACGCCTTCAAACTCCACGACACCTACGGCTTCCCAATCGATCTGACGCGCATCATGGCTGAGGAACGGGGCATGACCGTCGATGAAGCCGGCTTCGAGAAGCTGATGGATGAAGCGCGACAAAGGTCAAGAGGCGCGGGGCGCGACCTCGATGACCCATTCGACCTACTAGATAGCGAGCGGTTGAAGGCCTGTGACGATTCGCTCAAGTACGTTGAACCCTTCGAGTGCGCCGCGCTCATCACGTCCCTCCCGCGAAGCACAAAGCCATTTGATACGGACTCTGCGAAGCCGGGCCAGGAGATCGTCGTTGCGACCAACCGCACACCGTTTTATGCCGAACAGGGTGGTCAAGTATCAGATACTGGGACTATGCACACGGACGACGGGGAGATTCTGATTACGAAGGTCCACCGGCGTGGCGATCACATCGTTCACATTGGGCGCGTAACGAAGGGCGAAATCGTGCTCGGAAAAATCTGCCGAATGAAAGTCGATCGCGCGCGCCGCCTCAGTATAATGCAGAATCACACTTCCACCCACCTATTGAACTTCGCGCTGCGGGCGGTGATCGGCCCCGAAGAAGATCAGAAAGGCTCGCTCGTCGCGCCGGACCGGTTGCGCTTTGATTTCAGCTCGTCTCACGCGATGACCAGCGAGCAGATCGAGCAGACTGAGCGCCTCGTCAACGCTGACATTCAGCAGGAATTGGAGGTCTACGACGAGGTCGTGCCGTTTTCGCAAGCTAAAGCGATAATCAGCCTGCGGGCGGTGTTCGGCGAGAAATACCCCGATCCAGTGCGCGTGGTCAGCATCGGCGTGCCGCTGAAGGAGGTGCTGGCCGACCCCTCGAACGAGCAATGGAAGGAATTCTCCATCGAGCTTTGCGGCGGAACGCACCTCAGCGAGACCGGCGAAGCCACACGCTTCATCATCACGCATGAGCAAGCGCTGGCGGCAGGTGTGCGCCGCATCATCGCGCTCACCGGCCCCGCCGCCATGGCCGCCGACGCAGCTGGAAACGAACTTGAATCCCGAGCGCAGCGCGCTTCGGAGTTGGACGATGCCCAACTTCCGGGGGAGTTTGACCAGATCACCAAGCTCTTAGAGCAGCTTACGATCGGGGCGGTGGCGCACAATCGAATCGAAGCGCTGCTTGAGCCGTTGAAAGGGCGCATGAAGGAACTACGCCGACAAGCGCGGGCTGAGTCTCGATCGAATATCGTCGATCAAGCGCGTGATATCGCGGCCAGCGTGACCGGCTCTGTCATCGTCGAGCTGTTACTTGGCGCCGACAAAGAGACGCTGCGCTCAGCCTTGGATACGGTTCGCGCCAAACACACGAGCGCCGCGGTGATGCTTTTTACCGCGGACGAGATCGAATCGAAGGTGTCGATTGTGGCGCGCGTGCCCGAGGCGTTGATCGAAAAGGGGCTCAAGGCGGGCGACTGGGTGCGCGAAGCGGCGAAGGCCTGCGGCGGCGGCGGCGGCGGGCGGGCCGATATGGCCCAAGCCGGCGGCAAGAAACCCGACAAAGTGCCCGATGCCATCCGCATCGCAAAACGTTATGCTCAGAAGATCATTCAATGACAAACACAAACCCAGATCAAAAGAACCGCGTGCCGATCGACCCTGACAAAGAGGACGCAGACGCCGCATCGCTCCCGCTCTCTGGTCTGCCCGAGGGTGATGACAACCTGCCCGCCGTCGTCCGGGATGTCGATACGAATCAGATCAAGCAGTTCATAACGCAGATTCGTTCGGCCGAGCATCAGGTGGGCGAGCACATCATCACCGCGCTGCAGGATCCCGATACCGTGGCCGTGCTTACCACCGTGGTGATCGGACCCAAGGGCGGACAGCACATCGTCTCAGCCGGTCTCGATCCCGAAACGCTTGAAGAGGTTCAGAAGATGTTGGTCAAGGCCGAAGAGGATCGCCACGAGGACATCCCCTGCGTCGGCTTCCATTGCTTCCTGAAGCGCAAACCGAAGAAGGAGGCGGACGGTGATTCACAGGCGTGAGTTCCTCAAACGAACAGCCGTCGCAGCCGCCGCCCCGATCGCGCTGAGCAGCCGATCGTTCGCGCATCGTTTTCAAGACAAGGACAAGCCGTTGTTCAAGATTTCGTTAGCGCAGTGGTCGCTTCACCGCATGCTCCAGGGGGGCAAGCTCGATGCGCTCGACTTTGCCGCATTCGCGAAGAACGAGTTCGGCATCGAGGCGATCGAGTATGTCAATTCGTTCTTCAAAGAACACGCCCAGGACAAAGCCTATCTGGATCAACTGAAAAGGCGAGCCGATGACAACGGCGTCAAAAGCCTGCTCATCATGGTCGATGGCGAAGGCGGGCTTGGTGATCCGGATGATGTGAAGCGCGAGCAAGCGATCATCAATCATCACAAGTGGGTGAACGCCGCGAAGTTCCTCGGCTGCCATTCGATTCGTGTCAACGCTCAAAGCAGCGGGAGCTACGACGAGCAGCGCGACCTCGCGGCGGATGGTCTTCGCCGCCTGACGGAGTTCGCCGCTCAAGAAGACCTCAATGTCATCGTCGAGAACCACGGCGGGCTCTCGTCCAACGGCGGGTGGTTATCAAGTGTGATCAAACAAGTCGATCATCCGCGATGTGGCACACTGCCTGACTTCGGCAACTTCTGCCTGGATTGGAATCGGCGCGATGAGCCGGACGCCTGGTACGATCGTTATCAAGGCGTGACCGAACTCATGCCCTTCGCCAAAGCGGTCAGCGCCAAGTCGCACGATTTCGACGAATCGGGCAACGAAACGAAAACTGATTTTCGCCGAATGATGAAGATCGTGCTCGATGCGGGATACCACGGCTACGTCGGCATCGAATACGAAGGCAGCCGCCTCAGCGAAGTTGAAGGTGTCAAGGCGACGAAGAAACTGCTCGAAACGGTGCGCGATGAACTCAACGTGCCAGCGAATTCCAGCGAATAATCCCACCGCGAGCGATTATACGAAACTACGTGATTCTCGTGCGTTTACAGGGTGCCATGCTTCATTCCCGACGCGTCGGGATGAAGCATGCTTTGCCCTATCGGGTCAAAGCATGGCACCCGCCCACGGATCGATTGCAATGCGTATTACAAGGCCGCAGTTTCCTGATCCCTCATCCCTCATCCCTCATCCCTCATGTTGCTCGGAACCCGCCGTGGCGGGGCACATGGCTCATCCCTGCCTGTACAATCCCCGCCATGAAAGCAGCCGTCATCTCGCAGCAGGGGACGCCCGTCGCGCCGAACGTGCAGGTCGTCGATGATTGGCCGGACCCAACCGCCGCCCCCGGGAATGTACTCGTCAAGACCGAAGCGTCGGCGTTGAATCATCTTGATCTATGGATCGGCCGAGGCCTGCCCGGGCTCGACTTCGACTATCCGCGCATCACCGGTTCGGACGGATGCGGGATCGTCGAAGCGGTCGGTGCAGGTGTTGACGAAAGTTGGATGGGAAAACGCGTTGTCGTCAACGCCGCCGTCCCTCAACCGCAACCCGAGCTTCCCGAGATCGGCTCCGGTCCCGGCGATATTCGAATGATCGGCGAGCACGATCCCGGCACCATGGCGGAAAAATTCGTCGCCCCCGTGACCAACGTCGCGTGCGTTGGCGAGGTCGAACCAACCGATGCCGCTGCGTATGCGCTGACCCATCTGACGGCCTGGCGCATGTTGATCAGCCGCGCGCAACTTCGCGCCGGGCAGACGGTGCTGATCACAGGGATCGGCGGCGGGGTTGCCCTGGCTTGTCTGAACATCGCCCGACATTTCGGGTGCAAGACGGTCGTCACCAGCCGACATCAATCCAAGCTCGACAAAGCAGTCGAACTCGGCGCAACCCACGGCATCCTCGACACCGGCGAAGATTGGTCGCGCCAGGTACGCCAAGTCACGTCCAAACAAGGCGCTGATGTCTGTGCCGATTCGATCGGGAAGGCTGTGCATCTCTCGTGTATCAAGTCCCTCGCGCGCGGCGGGGTGTTCGTCACCTGCGGCTGCACCACCGGCCCCGATGCGACAACCGACTTGGCCCGCATGTTCTGGAACCAATGCTCGATCATGGGTTCAACGATGGGCGACATGGACGAGTTTCGCCAGGCGATTTCGTTACTGAATAGCGGTGCGATCAAGCCGGTCGTTGATTCGGTGCATGATGCAAACGACGCCGCCAAAGCATACGAACGGCTCGAATCCGGCGACCAATTCGGCAAAGTCGTCATTCGATGGTGATGATTCTCCTGCGAGCCGGCTCGTCCTCGAGCCCGGTCTCGCACGCATGCCGTGTGTCTACGTTTCGCAACGTCGGCACATTCTACTGTCACGTCAACCGCGGGCGGGGATCCCGATGGAGTCGGGACGGCTCGCTGGTCTTCGCCCAAACGCCGCGCAAACAAACACCCGCCTGTCTGATACAAGCGGGTGTGGTGTACTCGAATCGATGCGTTGCCGTCGGCTTACGCGGCTTGCTGGAACTCGTCGATGGTTTGCGTATCCTCGATCGCGACCGGTTGACCGGAGAACGCTGCCTTCCATTCGGGCTTGAGGAACAACCATACCAACAGTCCGCCGTACACAGCGAAGCCGAGGTTGAAAAGGTTGAAGCCGCTAAAGAGCGTGATGATGTTCAGCACCGCCCACGCGCCGCCGCAAATCATCGCGAGCTTGCGGCCCCAAGGCTTGAGCCCGAGCACGCCGATGCCTGAGAACAGCATCGCAGCGCTCGCGCCGAACGCGACGATTCCGGCGATGGCCATGATCCCGCCTACGCCGGCTGCGCCGGCTGCTGCGCCTTCGAACTCAGCCTCCATCCCCGCGCCCATCGCAGCCATCATGCCGCCGCCGAGCACGATCAAGATTGCGAATAACGCGCCGATCGCTCCAAATACGATATTCAGGACGCCGACCGCGGTCATCCCTCCAGTTCGTCTATTGCCCATGAGTAATCCCCTTCCCGTCCCTGGTCAAATGTAACCGAACTGGAATTCATCGGCCCGAAAAGGCCAGGATAAGCCTGCATCTGGACGACAAGGCGCCTCGTGTCCCATAAGGATCGGCGCAACCGTTCCAGCCTAACGCTCCACGACTGAGTACCCGCCACTACCGCCGGGACAGAACACTACAATGGCCGCGGGCGGTGCAGACTTCAGATCAAGCCACGATCAGCCGTCCCCAAAGGCAGGTCGCCCAATGCCCTATTCCTTCAACGGAAACCAAACGCACAGCCTCGGCGTGGAGATCGAGTTGCAGATCGTCGACGCTGAGTCGCTGGCACTGTCCAATGCCGTCCAACAGATTCTCGATCGCGTTCCTAAGAAGTGGTCCGACAAGATCAAGCCTGAACTCATGCAGAGCTACTGCGAATTCAACACCGACGTGTGCTCGGCGGTGAAGGAGGTCGAGCCGGACCTGGTCGAGAAGCTACAATGGGGCCGGTCGGTCGCTCAGGAACTTGGGTTGAAGTTCGTGTGGGGGGGAACGCATGCCTTCAGCCCCTGGTACGAACAGGAATACACCCCGGGCGATCGGTACGAATGGCTGACGCATGTCATGCAGGACATCAGCCGACGTCTTGTTGCGTTCGGCCTGCACGTCCACGTCGGGGTAGACTCGGGCGATAAGGCGATCCAATTGTGCGATCGTCTGCTGCGCCACCTTCCTACGCTGCTGGCGCTCAGCGCCAACTCACCGATGTGGAACGGGCGCGAAACCGGTCTCGCCTCGTATCGATCAAAGCTCATGGAGGCACTGCCCACCGCCGGCCTCCCCCAACACATGCGCAACTGGTCAGAGTACGTTTGGCTCGTCGATCACATGATCGCATCAGGATTTCTGCGCTCGATCCGCGAGATCTGGTGGGACGCCCGGCCGCACCATGAGTTCGGCACGGTCGAAGTGCGCATCATGGACATGCCGCTAAACATGCGCCATCTGCTGTCACTGGTGGCGCTGACCCAGTCGTTGGTCGCAGCAATCTCCGAACAAATCGATCGCGGGGCCTATCTGTACGACTGCCATCCAATGATCGCCAAGCAGAACAAGTGGCACGCGGCCCGCTTCGGAATGGACGCTACCTTCGTTGACCCCGATACGATGCAAGGCGTCCCGGCACGCCAGATCGTCGAACGGCTCATGACGCTATGTCAACCGTTCGCCGAAAAACTTGGTTGCGCTCAGGAGCTCCAAGGCTTGACCGACATCCTCGAGCATGGCAACGGAGCGCAGCGACAACGCGAGGTCTACCAGCGAACCGGCGACATGCGCGAGGTCGTAAAATACCTGATCGAGCAGAGTGAGCTAGCCATGGTGTAGATGAACGGGGCTGAGGAAAACGACCTGTAGACGCTCAATGGCCTATCGTTCATTGGCCCACTTCGTGTGATTGAGTGTGATTTCAGAAAGCCCGCTATGTCCCAAGCCGACGAATCTGATCTCGATAGCAGCGGACCCGGCACATCCACCGCGGTCAAGACGAGACCGAAACCGCCCAAGCCCAAGCGCCTTCGACCCTGGCAGGTATTGCTGCACAACGATGAAGTCAACGACATGCTGTACGTTGTGGAAACGATCATGGAGCTGACAACGCTGGACCGTGAGGAGGCGGTGCAGCGGATGGTCGAAGCCCACAGAATGGACATCGCACTGCTGTTGACCACGCACCGCGAGCATGCCGAGCTGCTCTGTGAGCAGTTCCAGAGCAAGCGATTGAAGGTGACCGCCGAGCCGGCGCCGTGACGACAAGTCACGTTGCTATTGACGCCTTGCGGGCATGGGAAAGAGGCACAAAGGAGGCGATTTTGCACGTTCTGGCACGGTTTTCGCTTCGTGTGGAACTACCAACGGGCAGATAGCGTACCATTCCGATCCGTCCCTGTATCTTGCGAAAACCTACGGGTGAGAGAACTCATATGGAAGAAGTAGCTACCCAACCCTCGGAAGAAGACTCAGTGCCCAAGGACATGACATTCCACTACATAAAGAGTAACTTCTTTCGCGTTATCCGAGTCGACGGCGCGTATGGAGGCTTATCTCCGCATGGCGATATACATATGGCCGTCTATAATCAACGCCAACCAATTCCTGTGCAGACGACGAACCTCATTACGCCGGACGGCAAGCTGGGTGATGAAAGCGGCAAAGTGGCGAGAGAAGGGATTGTGCGCGAAGTAGAAGTAGATATTAATTGCAGCCCTGTCGTGGCCAGATCGATTGCAAAGTGGCTGAATGAAAAGGCCGATATGGCGGAGAAACTGGCGACGGAGGGTAAGGTGGATGGCTAGCCGAACTAGCGGAAGTCGGGCCGACTTGTGGCAGTATACTAGTCACATCAACGCGGGTACCGAAACACCCGGCTTTGCGATCCTATGGACTACGGACAAGCGCGAAGATATCTTCGACGCATCATCTCGCGAGAATGTAGTGGCGAACCTAGAACCTAGCGGGGAGCCGCAACCTGTGTGGCTGCTCGCGCCCAAAGAGTTGTTGTCATACGAAGGGAGCTTACGCCCCTTAAAATCGGATTGGATCGATAATGCTCTTAACCAACTAGACGATATGCAGACGGTAGTCGATGGATGGAATGGATACAGCGCGCCCGCTCCGTCTACACTTGCAATAAACAATGCGAGGCAGTTCGTTTACGAACTCTACACTGTCGTGCCTAGTGCTTTGCGAGTAGCCCCTTCGGCCATCGGTGGAGTCGGCATAACGCTCAGCAAAGGCGAGAAGGCTGTCTACATCGAATTCTATAACGATGGCAGTATCTTCAAGATGCTGATTGATGATGGTATTGATACCGACGTTCAGCCAATCCGGCCCGATGCGCAGAATTTAGAATTGCTCGCAAGCGAGGCATCTGAATACATTGATAGTTGATATTCCAGAGCAGATGAAGCGCTGTGAACGTGGACCTGTGGACGATTTTGAAGGCGCTGAGCTTCTCTACAGGAGATTCCCTTCTAATTCCTTAGATGGACCAACTGTCGCTATCGATGCAATCGGGATGCCAGATATGTCCACAATGCGTCAGCGATTCACAGATGACATAGAGTGGGTGCTGATTGATACAACACGGCAGAACGATTTCTCAACCTGGGGCATACTGGCTTTTAGAGTTGGCGATATTCCCGAGCAGATTGAGGATCTAGGTGCGTACGAGTTCGCGCCAAAACACACCCCACAGCGCAACAACTACCCACACACGGATGTGCGCGCCTTCACAGCGGGCCGACCTGTAAACACAGAACTCCCGCCCGTACTACATCTTCGTTTTCGCAACAGGTTAAGGTTCAAAATCAGGGTTATCAAACGACCATCTGCCTGAGTTGAACGAATCCTCCGTTTGAGCCGGGAGCGAACCGGAAGTGTAAGTGGTGAAGTGCGGGTGAATGTCCAAGCGAAGGTATCGAAGGCCACCGCGGCGGAGGCGGGGGCTAATGGGTCGGATCGGCGGTGTCTTCAACGAATGTGAACTCGGCCCCGACCTTGCACACCGGGCCGAACAGCCGCCGGCAATGAACGATCCGAAGCGGCAGATAACGCAGCCGACCGCTGGCCGGCTCGAAATTCACGAATATCTTGTCGTTCACGTTGAACCGATAGACCGTGAGCAGACCGACACCCACTTCCGAAAGATCCTGCGCCCACGCCTGGCACACATGCAATATTCTGCCGCTCTCGGACCGAGCGCACAGCGCGACTGGAACATTGAGCTGATATCGCGGCGCGCAGCGCTGGTTCAGGAGGCGGGCATCGCGCACGCGCAGCTCCTGGATCAGACCCTTGAGCCAGATAGAGTGATCGTGCTCGACTGCGAGCGAAGCCTGCGTCATGTGAACGTACCCCGCGCTGTTCCCGGTTCGCAGCCCAAGCGCACCGGCGGCTCCCGGTTGTAGGATACGATTCGCAACTGCGTGGCCCGGAGTCGAGCAGCGGGATTAGGCACGATCCAAGCGCGTGGTGAGAGGTGGGTCGAGTTGGGGGACGAGGCGCTGCGCGTGAAGATGTGCCGGTTGTAGGGGTTAGATGCGGAGGAGTTTGGGGGAAGAAGCCCCTCACCCCGCCCTGCTCCCACCCCCGGATAACGGAGAGGGAGTAAAAAGACCCTCACCCCAACCCTCGCCCGGAGGGAGAGGGAGTAAGAAATAGAGGAAGAGGGAGTTAGAAGACCGGTGCTCGGTTGTTAGCTGAACCGGTGCTTCAGTTGTTCGAGCAACTGCGCAAAGACCTCGTCAGGTTGGGCTGAGGCATCGATGACGAGGTACCGCTGTGGGTCAGCCTCGGCCTGGGAAAGGAATCCCTGCCGAACGGCCTGCTGGTACTGCGGACCGCGAAGCTCAACTCTGTCGGAAAAAAGTGTCGCCTGCAGGAACGAGGAAGTTGCGGCGCGCTTGGAATCACCCGTTAGTCGCTTGGCTGCGGTCGCACCATCGACATCGAAGATGACCGTCAGGTCGGGCCAGGTCGAACCGACGGCGACGCGCCCCACGTCGAGGATCTCCTGGCGGCTGAGACCGCCGCCCGTTCCTTGATATGCAAGTGTCGAACTGATGAACCGATCAGCGATCACCAGATCGCCCCGAGCCAGGGCGGGACGAATGTAGTGCTCGACGAGTTCGGCCCGGCTAGCCATGTACAACATCATCTCGCACCGCAGGGACATGTCGGTATTGGCGGGATCGAGCAGCACGGCTCTGATCTGCTCGCCGATCTTCGTTCCGCCGGGCTCTCGGACTTCGCACACGCCGATCCCAGCCTCACGGCAATGGTCGGCGAACCGGGCGAACTGGGTCGTCTTGCCCGACCCGTCCGGGCCGTCGAAAACCAGGAAGCGTCCGGCCAGGCGTGTGATCCAATCGCTCATCGAGGCGACTATGCGCTGTGGGGCGAGGATTGACAAGGTCGCACTGTTCCGCGGGCCGGGGATACTCGCGAGCGGGGCCTGCGATCCGCCGGTCACTTGTGAGACGGAGCCTTCAATCGCGGCCCTCGCCGGCTATGATTGTGATACATGCGGATCGACCTACGCGATGAGTCCAGGGAAAGGATCGGCCGCATCGAGGTTGATCCGTCCCTGCGTCCAACCCGCGTGAGCATCGTGGAAACCGGCCGGGAGGTGTTCCTGGACTGGGACACGGCGGTGGACGACGCCGGCCACTTGCGGCGCTGTGTGGCGTGCGGGTGTCAGGACCTGTACCGAACCAAGGCCTTCCCGCAGGTGACGGGGCTGGTGGTTGTGCTCGCATTTGCCGGAGCCATCGTCGGCGCACT
>JACZXL010000062.1 GCA_022571635.1 Planctomycetota bacterium | reverse complement strand
ACAGCTCCTGTGACCGCCGCACCTCCGGTTGAAGTCTTGCCTCCCTCAGTTGCAATGCGGTTTCACGACTTCCTGCGCAGCCGAGAACTCGAGATCGCCAGACTTCCCAGACCTCGTCTCGTTGCTCCGGTGGTGGTGGCACGTCCGGCTGCTCCGGACGTGGGTGACAGGCGCGCTTTCAGAATTTGCAACAGCGTCGGGTGCGATGATGTCGAAGATTTCACCCGGGTGACGGCTGAGGTGAAATTTGTTGGAGATCGCGTGGTTATTTACGAAGATGTGGCGGCGCCGGCAAGCGGGTTCACGGCACAAGATTTTACGGCGTTGGGCAGCCAGATCGAGAATGATCTTTACGATGTCGCTACTAGTGCCTTCGGGGCGGAGTCCGATGTCGACGGCAATGGGCGTGTGATCTTCTTGTTAAGCCCAGTCGTGAATGGGCTTACGCCCGAATCTCAATGCTCCGAATCATTCGTAACTGGCTTTTTCTTCGCTATCGACCTGGATCCGTCATTCGCGGACGACGAGAGGTCAAACCAGTCAGAAGTCTTCTACGCAATTACCCCTGACCCTGTTGGATCGGTAACCTGCACGTTCAGCACGACGACCGTTCGACGGCTGGTCCCGGTTACTTTCATGCACGAGCTGCAACACATGATCAGTTACAACCAGCACGTGCTCGTGCGCGGCGGATCGAGCGAGGTGCTTTGGTTGAACGAGGCCCTTTCCCATGTGTCTGAGGAGCTTGCGGGCTTCAGGTTCCGGCAGAACGGAGATACGGAACGGTTCAACGACTTTGTGAGCCCGAATCTCGTTAACGCTTATCGTTTCCTTAAGTCTCCTAGTTCTTTCTTTACGATCGCAGCCTCCGGTACGGGCAGCTTGGAAGAGAGAGGTGCCGCCTGGCTCTTTATGAGGTGGGTGGTGGACACGTTCGGCGATAACTTGCCTAGAGAACTCGTCGAGACCAGCCGGACAGGATCCGGCAACGTAGAGGCCGTGACGGGCGAGCCGATATCGCGGCTGCTGTCCGAGTGGTTCCTGACGAATTACGTAGCGGATTTGCCGGAGCTCTCCGTGCCTTCGAGGTTGACGTACAAGACATGGAACTTCCGCACTCTCTATGAAGACCTGCACAGGCAGGCGCCGGCGGTGTTCGACCGGCCGTTTCCGATCGTCCCGCCCGTTTTTGCCGGGGGCGCGTTCCAGTTTAGTGGGGTGGTGAGGTCGGGGACCGGTGATTTCCTGCTGGTTACACAGTCGGGCGCCGCTGCTGGCTTCACTTTGAGCCTAGCCAACTTGTCAGGTCAGCCGCTGGAAAACGCACTCGATGTCATGCTGAACGTGTTCCGAACCAAGTGAGCGCTGCTCGAGTTGTTAGCGTAGCCTGCCTGACTGTCCTATGCTCAATCACGTTAGCCGGAGCTGTGGGGGCGGGGGCGCAACAAACCGGCGAGGATCTGATCCTGCTCAGATCGCCCGCCTCGGTGCGACTTGCCGGAATGAATGGCGTTGGGGCAGCGATGGTTGGGGATGCTGGCGCCGTTTTCACCAATCCCGCTGGCATCGCCACCGTGCGTCACATAGCGCTCGAGGGATCGTATCGAGCGACGCCGTTTGACGGCTACATGGCGTTTGGTGCGTTGGCGTGGCGCGTGAGGCAGTTCGACTTCGGGTTTGGCCTGTGGGATGCAGCCAACGCCGGGAACCAGATCGGCTCGACACAGATCCTCAACGGCGTGCCCGTCGCTGATGGTCTGTTTACTGCCCAGATCGACTTCGGCGCTGACGCGTTCGACAACGCCGAGCGCTGGCTGGAGATCGCTGTTGACGCAACAACGCTGTCGCCGCGCCAGCCGATCACGCGCGCGCCGTACTCGATTCAGACCCGCGGCATCTTCGTGGACAACGCCGGCAAGGTCGGCATCGGGACGACCGCCCCGTCGGCAAGGCTGAGCCTCTCAGAACAGTTGCGGCTCTTCGACTCGGCTCCGCCCGGCACAGCTTCCGATGCGGGCTATCTGTTCGGCCCTTCGATTCCGTCTGGCATGGTCACCGAAGTATCTGGCCAATTGCTCGACTTTGCCGTCAACATTCCACAGACAGGCCCACGCGACATCAACCGAGTAGGCGGTTTGGTCCGATTTGACACAAGACTCGAAGCCTCGCGACAGTCATTTAATATTCAGGGGTGGCCTGTCGGCAGCAACACGAACTTTCCGCGTCTTTTCATCAACCTCAACACGGGCCAAACTAATTTAGCACCTGGCGGAGGCAACGTTGCCATCGGCAACTTCGATCCAATCCATCCCCTGGAGATGGCCAGTGGCGCCCATGTCACCTCCGGCGGCGTGTGGACTGACGTCTCCGATGCGAATCGCAAGGAGAACATCAATCCCGTTGATGCGCGAGAGATCCTCGAGCGTGTCCGCGATCTTCCGATCAGCACGTGGAACTTCAAGGATGAGAACAAATCTATCCGCCATCTGGGGCCGACGGCCCAGGACTTCCATGCCGCCTTCGCTTTAGGCCCTGATGACAAGCACCTCGCCAGCCTTGACAGCGGTGGGGTGGCCCTGGCCGCGATCCAGGGGCTCGATGAACTGGTGCGGGAAAAGGAGAAGGAGATCACAGACCTCAAGGCCCGGCTCGCAGCCCTGGAAGCGCTGGTTGAGCGGCTTGTCTTGGACCGAAGCGGAGGTGCCCCATGAAGCGCGCGACGTTGCTTGCGTACCTCTGGGCAATTGTGTTGACCGCCCTTGCCGCGGCGCTGGCGCCGGTCAGCGGAGGCAACTTTGACCTCACATGGCACACCGTCGACGGCGGCGGAGGCTCATCGACCGGCGGCGGATTCGAACTCGCCGGAACCATCGGCCAACACGATGCGGGCCCGGCAATGACCGGCGGCACCTTCTCGCTGCTCGGCGGGTTCTGGCCCGGCGCTGGATCAGCTCCGGGCGCCCCGTGCCCCGCGGACTTCGACGACAGCGGCGCCGTTGACGTGAAGGATCTGCTCTTCTTGCTGGGCGCTTGGGGGCCGTGCCCGAAGAAGGGAGCTTGTCTCGCGGACTTCGACAACAGCGGCGCCGTTGACGTGAAGGATCTGCTCTTCTTGCTGGGCGCCTGGGGGCCGTGCCCTTGAAGAAGGCCCCGATCCCGATGGAATCGGGACAAGTGGAATCGGGATCTCCGCTACGCTTCGACATCAGGAAGAAGGCATCGAGGCATCGACGCCAGACCTGGAGGCTTGAAAGGCTGGGGGACCGGCGTCTTGAGCGAGCCGGGGCGCCGGGCCGAGTGACTTGCGAGCGCCGAGCCCCCGGCGGAGTTCGCTGGGCCGCCTGGTCCCTGAACGGACCACACCGGGCCGGGCCGTGGTTCCTGAAAGCGCCGAGCGGTCGCGTTCAAATCGCCTGCAGAAGTGATTAGACGAGGCCCATCCTCACCGCTGTCAACCTGATGCTCTTCTCGTTATTGCACAACCCCTGCGCGACGACGATCTACACCATGTGGAAGGAAGCGAAGCGTGTGAAGTGGACCGTTCTCGGCGCGCTGATGCCGCTGGCAATCGCATTCGGTGTCACCTTCACCGTCGCGCAGGTCGTGCGGCTCTTCGGCGGTTAGTCGATTCGTGGTCTTGAATCCCCGCGCCTTCCTCAATGCCTCTGTGTTTCAGTGGTGGCTCGGCGTTCATTGGTCGCTGCGATTTCTCGAAGTTGCCGGAATTTGACGCTGCTGAGACGGGCTACAATGATGAACGCCTGACTTCGGCCGAGTACCCAAGTGGACTAAGGGGACGGATTGCAAATCCGTTATTCATGGGTTCGAATCCCATCTCGGCCTGTTCCGGCGCGGTGGGGGAAGTCGGCTGGGGACCGATGGCCGGCCCAGCGGCGGTCAGGCAGCGGACCAGCGCCCATGCCCCCAGGCGGCTCTCGTGGCCTGATGGCCGCCTCGGGTGTGCCGACCGCGGCTTCGCTGACCCGCCGGGGGCAGCCTCTGCCGATCAACGTGTACTGATTACGAGCGAAATTTGGACGATTTTATCGCGGAAACTACTTCCCCCGGGCACGATCGCGCGTACGCTTGCCATATCGGCACTGGCGAGAAAGGCCTCGCTGAGGTGCGAGTCCACGTCCGAGAAGAAACAGCCGCAAGGAGAAGGATTCGATGAACGCGAGAACACTGCTCGCTCTCGCTGGGTTTGCCAGCGTAGCGGTACTCATTGGTCAAATCACGGTCGACGCCGACCCCGGTGGCGGCAAGAGATTTGGCAGCCGTAGCCTGAGCGACCCCAACCCGATCGCCGCCGGCGGAATCGGACCCGATGTCATGGTTTGGAGACTCAGCGACGTCCGGAACTGGGGAACTGTGGGGGACATCACGGCCTTTTCGGTCGGCACCGTCTCCTGCAACATCGGCGACGAGGAACTGTCCTGGCGCGACAGCGGACCGAATTCAGACAAGCACCCCGTGATCGGCGCGAACATGTATCGGCTTAAGGACGGGCGATTCGAGCAGATCGGTCAGAGCTGGCTCAAGCACGGCTTCTGCGCCTTGGACGGCAATGAGTGCCTTGGTTGCCAGATCAACGGCTCATGCGATTGGCTTGGCGTGGGGTGCTCGGATCCCTACTCAGCGGGGCTCAACGGCCAGCAGCAATTCCTTGGTCCGAAATCCGAGGTAAACCCATACACCGGCGTGTTCCCGTTCCCGCACCCAACGCCGCCGGGCGGCACCATATCCGGTCGCCTGCAAGTACATTTGTCTGATGTCCTGCCCGCCGACAATCCCGGCGCCGTCTACTGGCTCGAGGGCCACTACGTCACGCCGGACGATGCGCAAGCCGGCAACGGTAACAACAACGTCTCATATCGACGTGTCAACGTCCAGAACAACGGCCAACTTGGGTCGTGGTCGGGCAGCACGGTGCAGAAGAGGTCCGCGATCTCCGCCTGGAAAGTCGCTGATCCGCAGGTCGACATCGTCCAGATTGAGGTACCCGGCGATGGACGCCTGTTCCTCGGCTACAAGTCGACCGATCTCGGCAACGGCTACTGGGAATATGAATACGCGCTGTACAACATGAACTCGGAGCGCGCGGCCGGGTCGATCATCGTTCCCGTCGCCGACCTCCTGGACGTACTCAATGACGGCTTCCATGACGTGGACTACCACTCCGGCGAGCCGTTCGACGGCACCGATTGGGCCGTGGTGCGGAACGCCGGCACGATCGCCTGGGCCACCGAGTTGTTCGGGACCGACGAGAATGCCAACGCCGTACGCTGGGGAACGCTGTACAACTTCCGGTTCCAGGCGGACGCGCCGCCGGTCGAGACCGAGATCGAGATCGGCCTGTTCAAGCCGGGGTCGCCCGACATGGTGATTGTGAAAGCGATCGGACCCGAAGCGCCGGTCATTCCCTGCCCGGGGGACTTCGACACCAGCGGCGCCGTTGACGTGAAGGATCTGCTCTTCTTGCTGGGCGCCTGGGGGCCGTGCCCGAAGCAGGGAGATTGTCCTGCCGACTTCGACAACAGCGGCGCCGTTGACGTGAAGGATCTGCTCTTCTTGCTGGGCGTCTGGGGCCCGTGTCCCTGAAGAAGAAGGCATTAGGCACTGGGCATAGGCGATAGCCGTGACGGGGAGGTCGCGGTTCGCTTCGGGCTGAGAACCGAAAACTGACGACTGATGACTATTCCGTCCGCCGTTATTCGCGATCGGCGAGGGTAGTGGTGCCGGTGCGCTCGGCGATGGTGCGGGCGTCGGCGGCAGTGTCGGCGGGGGGTTGGGGCAGGTAGCGCAACAGTTGGGCGCCCCGCAGATCCTCATCGGGCGGTTTCTTGCCCAACAGCCAGGCCGTGGATGAATCCTTGTTCACGCGATTGATGCGCACCTGCAACGGTTGGAACGTATCGGGATCGAGGATGGGGCGCAGCCTGGATCCGCCGTCGTCCTGGGTGCAAACGTAATAGCGGCGACCTTCGACAAGACCCCACGACCAACCGCCGGTGATCGAGACTTTGCGGTCGGCGATGAGGTTGAGGATTCGCGGCTCACCCATGCGGGCGGGCAGGACCTCAACCACGCGATCGATGACGCGCTCGATGGCCTTTCGGCTGGCCTTGCCCAGGGGGGTGGACCAAAAGAGATAGGAGCCGAACTCGAGATCCTGGTACAGCTCTTTGGCGGGCGCTTTGGAGATGCCGGCGGTGCCGAAGACGTGATCGGCGGCGACAACGCGCTGCCGCTGGAGATCGACGACGTTGAAGTTGATAGCGGCGATGGCTTCGTTGCGCCGTTTGAAGAGTCCCCAACGTGAGACTTCGCGCGGCAGCTCGGAGGTATGGTGGAAGTCGGTGACTTTGCCGGTGATGACGAAGTGAACTTCGGGATAATCGGCTTGGACCTGTGCGAGCCCTTTGGCGCGTTGGGTCGGCGAGCGACGGAGGATGGCGGCAACCTGCTTGGAAATGCCGGCGTCGATCCAAACGTCGAAGTTGTCATGGTTGAGTAAAGCACTCGCCAGGGCATCGCTCATGCCGGGTCCGATGTCACGCCAGGCGATGGGTGAACGAGCGGGGCTCTCGAACTCGCCGACGGCGACGATGGTGCGCTCGGCAACGACGGCGTACGCCTGATCCGCGCCTGCACGGGCGGCGGCGCTGACGGGCGGGCGGTCAAACTTCCAGGGGTTGGACAACGACCAGCTCCAGTTGGAGCATCCCGCGGTGACCGCCAGCAGGGGTAGCAGGAGGAATGGTCGCAGCCGGTTCATCCCCACCCCATCGGCCGAGGCTGCGGCGGCACTTGAAATCCCCAGCGAAGCTGGGAAGGTAGGCGGCGCGTGGCGAGCGGCGAGGTCGATCGCCGATGGATCGAGTGCGGAATCTAGCTTTTTGGAGCGATTATCGATGAAGGGGTGTCGTGTGAACAGAACACGGATCGCTTGTGTGCTGATGAGTTGCGCGGTGATAACGGCGACTTTTGCGCATGCGAACCAGGAAGCCGACCAGTCACCGCCTCGAGAAGCACCGACGAAGCCTGTTCAGGATGAGACGGCTCAGGGTGCGGCGCCATCAACCACAGCAGCCCAAACGACGAAGCCGGGCACGCCGGTCGGTCCGCTGTTGCGAGAAGGGAGCTATCTTGTCGAGGTTCGGGGGACCATACGCTTCAATGAGGCGACGAAGTGGTGGCAATTCACGATCGATCGGGCGGATCCGAAGCATCCGGCTTATGAACTCGCGCTGCTTCCGTGTCAGTTGATGGCGGACATGCGGCGGATCACGGAGGGTATGTCGCGGCAGCGAGTGGTGTTCGAGGCGACGGGTCAGGTATTCGTGTACCGCGGGCGGAACTTTTTCCTGCCGACACATGCGCCGCATGTCGTGGGTATCGCCGAGCCGACTGCGGCGCCAGCGCCCCAAGAGCGGCCGGACGAAGGATCGGACACAGACAGCGCCGAGGCGATTCTGCGGAACCTCCAGCAGGCAGTGGGCGAGGTCGCGCGCAACCCAGCCGTCGGCGGAGGCGCCGCGACCGGAGAAGTTGAGTTGATCCCAGAGGGAACGCAGGTGGTGGCGCGGCGCGGCCGAATGTCTCGCGGTCCGCGCGGGACGTGGTGGTTCACGTTCGACGCCGACGTCGATGGACTGGTCGATCCGCCGATGGTCTTGCTGCCGTGCTTGTTGCGGGAGCGGATGGAGCGCTACGCCGAGCGGTCAGGCGGGCGGGCGGCGATGCTGCTGAGTGGTCGAGTGTATCAATACGAGGACCGCAACTACATTCTGCCCACGATGTTCCAGATCCCGCATGAGCGGACGGCGCTTCGGCCATAGCGCACGCGCCAAGTAAGAGGATGGGACGAGACGGAAGTGGTGACCGAAAATCTCCCCGTTTAGCGGGTGACGCGAAGCGTCCCTCTTCGTTACCCTGCCGCAGCGCTATGTGTCGAGCGGCGAAACGCTTGTCATGGTCGGCGGGTCGTCGAGCAGGCCCGTATCGCGATCCGCCGGGAGGTTGCCGAGCGCCTCCACAACGTCCATACCATCGATCACCTGTCCGAAGGCGGTGTAGCTGCCGTCCAGATGCTTGCACTTCTCGCGGGTGAGACAAATAAAGAACTGGCTGCCGGCTGAGTCGGGATCGTTCGAGCGAGCCATCGACAACGTACCGGGTTGATGCTTGCGGTCGTTGAACTCGGCGTTGACATTCCAGCCGGGCCCGCCGGTGCCGTCGCCTTTCGGGCAGCCGCCCTGCACCATAAAACCGGGGAGGATGCGATGGAAGGTGAGGTTGTTGTAGAAGCCGGACGAGCCGAGTTTGAGGAAATTCTCGACGTGATTGGGCGCGACGTCGTTCCATAATTCCACGGTCATGTCGCCCAGCGAGGTGGAGATGACGGCTTTGGGGTAGTCGGGCATCGGGGGTTATTCCATGGGAAGAATCGGTGTGTGTTGCGAATACCCGGAAATTCGGGGTCATTGGTAAAATCGTTCGTGCCGAGACCGCATCATACCAAACGCTGGCTCAACGGGGGACGCGCGGCGGTCTGGGCTTGATGGTGTCGGACTGGGCGAAGATCGGTTGATCGGGCCGGCCTTGCCCCGGTGTTCGCGGTGGAGCGGGGACAAGCTCGGCCAGATGGATGACGGGCGGATCGACCGCCACCCCGCGCGCTACATCGTCCAGCTCAACCGCCGCGATCGTTTGGATCGTTTCAGCACCATCGACGGCATAACCGAACGAGCAATAGTGTCCATCGAGCGCTGAGGTTCCCGCGCGCGAAAGACAAATGAAGAACTGGCTCCCGGCCGAGTCGACGGGCAGATCGCGAGCCATGGAGATCACGCCGAAATCGTGCGGCAGCTCGCTCGGTTCGATGGGAAGCCAGTAGCCAGGCCCGCCGTTGCCGGTGCCGGTAGGGTCGCCCGCCTGCATCACGAACGGTTCGCCGGATCGCAAGAAAGGAACAATCCGATGGAAGGTCACGCCGTCGTAGAAACCGCCTTCGCTAAGCTGAAGAAAGTTCCAGACGGTGTTGGGCGCATGATCGGGACGCATGGCGAGCCGAATTTCACCTTTGCTCGTATGAAGAACAACGTCGCGCTCGGCATAGATGCGCAAGCCCGTCAAAAAGCGCTGCGGTTGGTCGTCGGCTGATTGCTGTGCCTCATCACCGCTTGCGGCTTCGCCGTCTGTCGCGTCGTCTGCGTTGGCGCTGGGCGATAATTCCGGGGGCGGGGGCGGCGGATGCAATTCGTCGTACCAACCTTCGATCCGCGTCGTAATTGAACCGCCGGGGCGAACCGCACCTTGCTTGGTGACCGGAACCATGCGCGACAACATCGGCTGGAGCACGAGGGCCGAGCCGACCGGCTCGGTGTCGATCAGCAGTTGAAGATAGCTCGTGCGCCGAATCTCCCACAGCGCGGGAAACTGCTCGGCTAGATCGATACGGCCCGGACGAATCGAAACCGGCTGAGCGACCAACGCTCCATCAGCGTCGATCAGCGCCAGACTTATCTGCGCTGCGCGGGGCGCTTCGAGGCTCATCATCACCCGACGGTTCCTTGCGTTGTACAGGCGCTCGGCCCGCAGTTGCGGCTCGTCCCCCCAAGCCGACTCGGTAATAACCGTCCCGACACCGATCACCACCACCCCCACCATCACGGCGGCCGTCCTCAGCCAAACCCCAGCCTCATACCGCAGGTTTTCGGTTGATCCCTTCATCGCTCGATCCGATTCTTTACTACAGACCGGCTGCGCCGCGGTGGCGTGTCCGGCTATGACCTCTCCCCGCCTATCGTATCCAAGATGAGCGAGCCGACGCGCGTTTCACAACTGCTGCTGGAATCCGCAGCGACCCTGGCGCAGGTAAGCAATGCCCGGGCGATCGTGGCGTGTATCGACGCCCTGCCCCAGCTGGACGCCGTGCCGGCAAAGATGGTGCTCGTCGCCCGTGAGGAGCACGATCTGGAACGCATCAAGAAGCTGGCCGGGTCGAACCCCATCACCCTCAGCGTGCCCAACGTCACGCTCAATCGCTTCGGACAGGTCAAGCTCGCCGCCATCATCGCGCTCTCCAACCGGATCATCGATCTGGGCGATACCGTGATTTTTCTCACCGGTCCCTTTCGTTCGCTCATCGATTCGGTGGTGGTGCTGACGATCGGATCTGAGTACGAGCTGTTTGACACGACCGAGCAGCCGAGCATCGACGAGCACATCAAGCGCGCGGTGTTCCATCGCGTGCTGGGGCTCGCGCTTGATCTGGGGCAGCACGGGCGCGAGGGACGGCGTGTCGGCGCGCTGCTGGTCGTCGGCGACGTCAAGAACGTGCGCACCCAATCCGAGCAGATGATCCTCAATCCATTCAAGGGTTACGACGCAAAGCATCGCAACATCCTCGATGACAAGATGACGGAGACGGTCAAGGAGTACAGCTCGCTCGATGGCGCGTTCATCATTCGCGGCAACGGGGTGATCGAGACGGCCGGGGCCCGCATCAAGGCGGGCATCAGCGAAGGCTTGCCGTCAGGGTTAGGCGCCCGTCACGCCGCCGCCGCCGGAATCACCGCCAACACGAGATCAATCGCCTTCACCGTCAGCCAATCCGATGGCGCCGTGCGCGTCTGGCGCGCCGGCAAACTGCTCGCCAGCTTCGAGCCGAGTGGGCGGTGAGGGTGGCCTCGCAAACGCAATCGCCTTTGATACGATCCTGCCATGGTTGATTCGCCTGCTTGGTGGTTATGGGAGCTTGAGTTCTCTGCACACCTGCTCAAACGGATGTTGGACCGACAGTTCAACGAGACCGATTTGCGCTTGATGCTTGATGATGCGTCGGGATATCATGTCAACGATCAAGAAGGGCGATTCATAATCGAAACCCGCCGGGACCGGCAAGTATGGGAGATCATTGTCGAACCTCTCTATGATGAACAGACCCTTCTGGTTGTTACGGCCTATCCACTGGACTAAAGTGTTTGCAACGAACTAACACCTTATGAAGCAGCGATATCTGGAAGTCACATTTCGAAACGGCAAGGCGATCGCGGCTTACCTGTACCTCCCGCGCGAAGCGGGTGATGTCAGCGCGCGGACGGAGAAACGCGACGGCGGCCTCCTGATCGACTTTGCCGCGGATGGCCGGGCAATCGGCATCGAGATCACCTCACCCGGCACACTGTCCATCAACGCATTGAATCGCGCGCTGGCAGACGTGAATCAAGAGTCGGCTTCTCGCGACGAATTGGCGCCACTGCTCGCAGCATAGCCGGTGCTCGGCGCGAACTGCGATGGCTCGAATGTCGGCGATGAGCAGTTGATACCTTGGTCGCACGGCGCCCTGCTTCGATCGTTATCATCCTGCCGTGACCACACCCGCCATCACCTCCACGCGCCTCAAGATCGGGATGGAGATCCATGTCGAGTTGGCGACGCGGTCGAAGATGTTCAGCCGATCGCCGAACCTCGCGCATCCGGATTACTACGACGCTGCGCCAAACTCGCTGGTCGATCCGGTCGTTGCCGCCCTTCCGGGGGCGCTGCCGGTGATGAACAAACGGGCGGTGGAGCTGGCGATGATCGTCGGCCTGGCGATCAACTGCTCGATCGCTAAATTCACCAAGTGGGATCGCAAAAACTACTTCTATCCGGACCTCCCCAAAGGGTATCAAATCAGTCAGTACGACTTGCCGTTGTGCTTCGATGGCGAAGTGCATTTCACCGGCGCCGATGGCACGACCAAACGCGTCGGCATCATCCGCGCGCATCTGGAGGAAGACGCGGGCAAGCTGGGGCATGAGCTACCCGGGGGCAAGCCCTACGACGGTTCGCTGGTCGATCTGAATCGAGCCGGCACGCCCTTGCTGGAGATTGTGACTCATCCTGATCTGGCGAGCGCCGCCGACGCGGTGATTTTCGCCAAGGAGCTTCGCAACATCTGCCGATTTCTGGGCGCGAGCGAAGGGATCATGCAGCGCGGGCACATGCGGTTTGAGCCGAACGTGAACGTGATCATCGAGACGGACGATGGGCGCGAATACGCCACGCCGATCGTGGAAGTGAAGAATCTGAATTCGTTCCGGGCGGTACACGATGCGATCGAGTACGAGCATCAGCGTCAGGTCGAGGCGTGGAAGTCCGATGGGATCGTTGACGGGCCGGGGCTCAAGAGCACGCGTGGCTGGAACGATGCGAAGCGGACAACCGTGCTCCAACGTGAGAAAGAGGAATCGCACGACTACCGGTACTTTCCCGATCCTGATCTGATCCCGGTGGTGGTGAGCGACGAATGGCGGCAGGAGATCGCATCAAGGATTCCCCAGTTGCCGAGGCAGCGTCGGGCGCGGTACAAGAAGGACTACGACCTGTCGGCAGAAGATGCGACAGCCCTGACGGATGAGCGCGATCTTTGCCTGTTTTATGAACGATGTGTGGAGGCAATTCAGGCGGAAGGCAGTTCCGATATTACGACCGTCCACGCCGGTCAAGCCTGCGCCAAATTGTTGCTCAACGCCGGAGCGAAGCGCGCCCACGAGCGAGAGTGCGGCGTACATGAGCTGGGCATTGCACCGCAACAGGTTGCGCAGCTGATCCATCTGCGCGACGAGAATAAGGTCGGCTCGAGCGCTGCCGATGAGCTGTTCGCCCTGCTGTGTGAGACGGATGACGATGCGCAGCCCGTGGCCGAGCGCGCGGGCTTGATGCAAGTATCAGATGAGGGGCAGCTTGATGAGTGGATCGACCAGGCGATCCAAGCGCAACCACAGGCCGCGGATGATTTTTCCCGCGGCAAGGACGCAGCGTTGGGGCGACTGGTGGGCGAGGTAATGAAACTCAGCCAGGGCCGAGCCGAGGCGAAGTCCGTACACGCGAAGCTCCGCCAAACGCTGCGCGGCGGCTGAGGTTCAAGTCCGATGGCGAAAGTCGGCTTTGCGTCAACCTACCTTTGACGTCCATCTGACGCGCCAACTCTAAGAACGCCTCCTCTCCCACGCACCGTCGCGAAGATCAATGCCGCCCGCGCAGTGTCTCGATAAAGTCTTCCTGACACCTTTTCCGCCCCTAGATCGACTCCTAAGAGTCGTAAGAAATACTTTCAATAACGGCCCTTTAATTTCTATGTGGCTCTCTTGGCTCCAATCTATCATCATCCAATATTCGTCGAGAACCATAACAAACCTACGATCTTCACCTTCCTCATAAATGAGTTCAATATATTCCACTTCAGCAATATCCAGAAGAGTTCCTTTTGGCCATTGATCATACTTCCACTTTGCATTTCGCAGTGCAGTATCAAGCGCGGCAATGTCCATGTCGGATGGGCTGTTTAGCATCCTTTCGATTGGCATCCTTCCATTATCGTAGTCAAGAACAACATGTCGGATTTTCTTAATACGATTCATATACTCGCTGATATCCAAATCCTTCTGTGTAACGTCTCTTTCTGTGGCAGTAGGCATAACTGTTGTAATCCAATACCCGATCACTGTAATACCTATCGCCGCCACAACAAACGAAATTAGCGACCGGTGTCTAATCATGACAGTCAACCCACGTTTTCGCTCATGGGATCATAGCGGTAACCAATGTCAACTATCCTAATTCTCTCCACCATTCTCTACTCCTTTGACCAACCATTTCCGATATCGTTTTGCCCACCATCTGCAGAGGAAAAGGTGTCAGGATGATCTTATCGAGGCGGTGGAATGGTAACGACAATCTGACACGATGGGACGTCCGCCTCGGACTATCGTGGCGGTGACCTGCCCCCCGAAAACTGATCCAGTCGTTGTGAGAGTCCCGATGACCCCCGGAAGGGGTCAGGAGACTCACAACGATGAAGCGAAAACGACATACACCCGAGCAGATCATCAACAAACTGCGTGACGCCGACGCCATGCTCGGGGCCGGCAAGACGATCGGCCAGGTCGTCCAGCAACTCGGCGTCAGCGAGCAGACCTTCCATCGCTGGCGGAATCAGTACGGCGGCATGAAGGCCGGTGACGCGAAGCGGCTCAAGGAACTCGAGCAGGAGAATGCGCGGCTGAAGCGCGTAGTCGCCGACCAAGCGTTGGACAAGCAGATCCTCCAGGAGGCGGTCGACTTCCTGGGAAAGGCCTGAGCCCGGCCCGTCGGCGTGAGACGACCCGGCACGTGCAACATGTCGTGCCCACCGTCTCGCAGCGTCGTGCGTGCCGGGTGATCGGAGCGCCCCGTTCAACCCAGCGATATGAATCGAAACGACCCAACGACGAGGAGAAGCGTCTGGTGCAGCGCATGCACGAACTGGTTCGTCGTCATCCCCGGTACGGGTACCGGCGGATCTGGGCGCTGCTGCGCCTGGAGGGTCGGCGTGTGAACCGCAAACGGGTGCATCGCCTGTGGAGGCAGGAGCACTTCAAAGTGCCTCAAAAACAGCATAAGAAGCGTCATCTGGGTTCAAGTTCAAACTCGATCGTCAGGCGCAAAGCCGAGCACAAGGACCACGTCTGGTGCTGGGACTTCATCTACGACTCCGACTTCCGGGGGCGATCGCTGAAGTGGTTGTCGATCATGGATGAATTCACGCGCGAGTGCCTGGTGCTGGAGGTCGAGCGTTCGATCACGTCGCGTGATGTGATCGATCTGCTGGCGGAACTGTTCATCATCCGCGGCGTGCCGGGTTGTATTCG
>JACZXL010000305.1 GCA_022571635.1 Planctomycetota bacterium | reverse complement strand
GATGGTGCGGAGGGCCGCCCGGATGGCGTCGCGTTTGACGACCTTGGTTCCCCCTGTGCTTTTCAACTCCACCGCGGTCCGCCAGCCCTCCGGGGTGGAAGCTTTGAGGGTGATGTCGATCAGCGGCCCCAGATGGTACCGGCGCTCGAGCCAATCACTGAGCTCTTCATACGTGTAGCTGCGGATCCAGCGATAGGAGGATCGGTTGCGAGTGTGATTGCAATAGGCTGGAACCCGTTCGAATAGGAAACGCCGCCGGGTCAGGGTATCGACAGGCAGCAATTCCCACTGCGGCCGGATGTTGGGCGGTAGATCGCATACGGCGGGCAGCTCGGTGGAGGCCCCGCCCCAGATGTCACCCGCGTCGCTACCCCAGCCGCCGCAGTTTGCGGCGTACACCGTGTCCATGGGCCGGCCGCCGATAAAGAGCACCTCGCCGCGGGTTTCCTGCGCGGCGCGCGACGCCCGTTTTCGTTCGCCGGTGGTGCCGCGGTACACCGCGCAGTGCTGGGACGCGCAGAGATTGAATCCCGCAGCGCGATGCCGCCTGAGTTTGACGAGCGTGTTGGTCCGGGCCGCCACCGCCTGGGCCTTGAGCGCGTTGTCCAGCAGCATCGGCAGCTTGTCCAGCTCACCCGGACCGCACATCAGATCAACCTGCGGATACTTCCGGATGAGATCCACCCCTTCCCGCTCGGCCATACACCCAATCACCCCCAGGATCACCTTCGACCCCTGCCGCTTGGCCAGGCCGATCAACCCGATTCGGCTCAGCACCTTGTTCTCCGCTTGCTCGCGGACCGAGCAGGTGTTGAACAGCACGACGTCGGCCTGGTCGCGATCCTTGGTGAATTGATACCCCAGCGCCATCAGATGACCGCGCACCAGCTCGCTGTCCAGCTCGTTCATCTGGCAGCCGAACGTCTCTAAATAGACCCGCCGGCTCAGAACCCGGGTTGGCTTGTCTTCGGCAATCACGCTGGACCTATGGTAGCCGCCAGCCATCGCCCGCAGCCCCGTCGAGGCCTGGTCACTTCAGTCACCAGGAAACCCGGAACGGTAGCGACGGATTCACTGCCAAATTACTCCACTCGATACGCCTTTGGGCCGGGTCTGACAGCGCGAGCGAACCAAAGCGGTCGGCGCAGATTGTCCGGACCCGGGGCGGGGCGGGTCAGCGCGAGCCATTCTCGATAGACGTCCATCGACTTGTTGGTATCGACGACAACGTCGCCGTAGTGATCATCAGGCTCAGCCGGTTCGATCGTGACGCGCTGATGCCAGCAGTGCATGCCGGAGACCGGATCGGGCTGCACGGGGAAGGTGAGGTTCTGATGCACCCCGCCGTCCGTCCACCAGATGCGCTTCGAGTCGGGATCGGCGCTGGCAAACGGCTGGATGTTCTCGACGCGCCGGAATCGGACGACGCCGGGCGATAACTCTTCTTTGACAACCTTCGCGCTGGCCCATCGATCGGCGCCCACATCGTCAGACAATCGCCACCGCCCCAGGTGATGCGAGCAGGCGATCACCCCGGGACGCATCCCTTCAGTGACCCAGACCTTATTGACGAAGTGACCGATGCGGGTGGTGACGCGCAGCAGATCGGTCGTTTGCAAGCCCAAACGCTCCGCATCCTGCGGGTGTATCCAAACTGGATTCGTATTGGATAGCTCATACAGCCACTTCGCGTTGGCGGAGCGCGTATGAATAAGTGTGGGCAAACGAAACGTCGGAATCAGAACGAACTCGCCCTTGTCGCGGTCCATGTGCTTGCGGTGAATATGGCTCTCAATCGAGCCGGGCAACACCTGCTCAGGCCACTTCCAATCCACAAGCGTCTTGCTATGCAGTTCGAGCCTTCGGCTGGGCGTGTTGAAGCCAACGCGAGGCTGACCATCCACCATGACGCCGATCGATTTTCCGTTCTTGGTGATCGTGCCGTCGGGTTGGGTTTGCGAATCCTGCCGCACCTCGGCCGGCAACTCGGCGCGATAGGAATCGTAGACATCCTCGGCGATGAGAAACGCGCCGTACTTCCGCATATACGCAAGCGGTGTGAGATCATGCTTGGCCGCTTCTTCAGGCAGTCCGGGCACACTGTTCTCGAAGATCCACTGGTAATACTCATCAATGGTGATTTTCTCGCCCGGCCGGTAGGGAGATTCGTAGAACTTCCGGATACCAAGTGAACCGTCGGGATCGATTCGCCAGGAGAGTTCGATCCAGAACTCATCCTCCTCCCACACTTCACCTGGGTTTGCTTGATAGGTGAACTCGACTTTTTCGCCAAGACGTTGTTTGGCAACGCGCACCACGGGTTGGCGGAAGCCGATCCACTTCGCTGCGTGCGTCTCTGCGCTAAAGAGATCGTGGCGTTCAGCCCCGACGCCCATGGGCAGCACATAGTCTGCATATTGAGCGGTTTCGTTCCAGGTCGGCGTAAGGGCCGCGTGCAATTCGATCTTTGATTCATCGGTGAGCATGCGCTGCCACATCATCCCATCGGGATTGGTCCACACCGGGTTGTACACGCGGGTGAAGTAGACGGCGATCTTGCCCCGGCCTTCTTCGAGAAAATGGGGCAATAAATACGACATCTCGTGATGAGCGAGTGGATACTCACGCGGATAGAGCAGTTCGTTCCAGATATCCTGCGGCGGCGGCTTGAGAAACGGCGCGGGGACAAACTTGCTATCCGAATTGAGACCCGTCCCACCTTTGGTTCCGACGGCCCCAGTGAGCACGACGAGCAGTTGCAGGCAGCGCGCGATCTGCCAGCCGCCGAGATTACCCGAGGCGGCACTGCGCCAGATGTGGGTCGCAAGGGCGCTGCCGGCTGCCCCGATTTCGCGGGCAATGGTTCGGATCAATTCGGCATCGACGCCACATTCAGTTTCGGCAGCCTCGGGCGTAGCGTAGGCGTAGTGTTTTTTGAGTTCATCGATGAAGCGATCAAACGTGGGCTCGGCATCCGGGCATTGCGCACGAAGGAAGTCTCGCCAATTGACCCATTGTTCGAGAAAGGCACGGTCGAAGAGGTTTTCTTGCAATATCACGTGCGCGAAGGCGAGGAGCAGCATCGCTTCCGTGCCGGGCCAGGGCGCGAGCCAATAGTCAGCCATGGAAGCGGTATTGGAAAGGCGCACGTCGATGGCGCAGATTTTCGCGCCTTGGGATTTTGCGTCGATGATGCGCTGCGCGTGCGGGTTGAAATAATGACCGGTCTCGAGATGCGCCGACAGCAGCAGGATGAACTTGGCGTTAGCGTGATCGGGCGAAGGACGATCAGCGCCGGCCCACAGCGCGTAACCGAGGCGCGCCGAGGATGAGCAGACGTTGGTATGGGAATTGTGGCCGTCAATTCCCCAGGACTGAAGGACGCGATCCATGTAGCCGTCCGCGCCGGGCCGACCGACGTGGTACATGATCTCGTTGCGTCGATCTTCAAGCAGCGCCTGGCGGATTTTGGCAGCGAACGTGTCGAGCACTTCATCCCAGGTGGTGCGCTCGAACTTGCCGGCGCCGCGCGGGCCGACGCGCTTCAGTGGATAGAGAATCCGCTGCGGATCGTTGATCTGATTGATCGTGGCCGGCCCCTTGGCGCAGTTTCGGCCACGTGAGCCGGGGTGGTATGGATTCCCTTCGAGCTTCTTTACCTGCATTGTTTCTTTGTCGATGTAGGCGACCAGCCCGCAGGCCGCTTCGCAGTTGAAGCAGGTGGTCGGCACAAGCATGTAGCGCTTCTCGACCTTCTTGGGCCAGGCGGCGGCGTCGTACTCGACCCAATCGTCCCACTGATCGATGGGCGGGAAGGATTCGAGCGGTGTGATGGAGAAGTCGGAAGGCATTGGGGATTAGGGGTTAGGGGTTAGGAAAGGGGTGGGAGTTGGGCGGCGCGGATGAAGGCTGATTCGTACGCGAACAAGCCCAGGAGTACGAGCACAAAGGCAATCTGTGGCAATACGAGAGCGACGATCACCGTCAGCACGCCCGCAACGATTACGCCGT
>JACZXL010000061.1 GCA_022571635.1 Planctomycetota bacterium | reverse complement strand
CCGCCACCCACGCCGCCAAGCTCCAGGTGGAAATCGCCCAGCTCGAATACACCTACCCCCGCTTGCGCGCGATGTGGACCCACTTGGAGAACATCGCTGGCGGCGCACCGATCGGCATCGGCACCCGTGGCCCCGGTGAAAAACAGTTGGAAATCGACCGCCGACTCGTCCAACTTCGGTTGCGCAACCTCAAGCGCGAACTGGTGCGAATCCAGCAGCGCAAGTCGCGCGAGGTCCAGAAGCGCAACGTGGATCACTACACCGTTGGGCTCGTGGGCTACACCAACGCCGGCAAGTCCACCTTATTCAACGGTTTGACCTCCGGCGGCGCGTTCGTGCACCAGAAGCTCTTCGCGACGCTCGGAACGCGCATCGAGCGATGGGATCTCGGCGGGGGAAACAGTGCCATGCTCTCCGATACCGTCGGCTTCATACGCCAGTTGCCGCATCATCTCGTCGCTTCGTTCCGCTCGACTCTAGAGGAAACAATCTTCGCCGACCTGATCATTATCGTGCTCGACGTGGCGGACCCGAACGCACAGATGCAGCTGGAGACCGTTCGCGCAACGCTCGAGGAGATCGGCGCCGCCGATCAACAGCGCATCTTGACGTTGAACAAGATCGACCGACTGACTGACAGCAAAACGCTGTTGTGTTGGCTGAACCAAGAGCCCGAGGCGATTCCGCTCAGCGCAACGACGGGCGAGGGACTCGATGAGCTGGCCGATGCGGTGCGCGAGCACATGATCGGCGGCGTACGCGAGGTGACGATCACCGTTTCTATGGCCGACAGCCGAGCTGTTGATTTCATCGAGAAGCGGACCGAAGTCCTCGATCGGCAGTACGGCGATGGCACGGCTCGATTCACCGTGCGGATTGGTCGCCGGCAGGTCGATCAGCTTCTGGCCCGCAGCGCGCGCATACGGATCAACGATCAAGAGCCGCTGGAAGCCGTGCAGATGGAGTGGGACGGCCGGTGAACCAAGTCCAACGTAACGACTTCCATCGGCGCGCAGATGATCGCCATGTCTGTTCGCGCCGACTCCGCCCATTATTCTGCTCGCAAACCATTCATGGACCAACGTATGCCTGACCCACGGTACACCAAGCTGGCAGACCTTCTGATCAACCACTCCACCTCACTGCAACCCGACGAGCACGTGCTCATCGAGGTCTTCGACGCACCGGATGACATGGTCATCGCCCTCATCAAGGCTGCCCGGCGCGCTGGTGGACACCCGCACGTGGCCATCCGAAGCAATCGAGTGATGCGTGCCCTCAATCTCGACGCCGGTGATCCGAACTTCGACGTCTGGGCCGACTACGACCGCTACCGCATGACGAAGATGCAAGCCTACATCGGGCTGCGCGGTTCGCTCAACGTTTCCGAGCCGGCCGACATCGACGACGACCAGCTCAAGAAGCAGGCTCGCCTCTATGGCAAACCGGTGCACTTCGAGCAGCGTGTCCCACACACCAAATGGTGCGTCCTTCGCTGGCCCACGCCGAGCATGGCCCAGCTTGCCCAAATGAGCACCGAAGCCTTCGAGGATTTCTACTTCGACGTCTGCACGTTGGACTACGCCAAGATGGACCGCGCCGTGCAGCCGCTCGCTCGACGGATGCGCAACACCGATCGCGTGCGCATCACCGGGCCGGGCGACACCGAGTTGTCGTTCTCCATCAAGGACATCAATGTCATCCCCTGTTCAGGAACGCACAACATACCCGACGGCGAGTGCTTCACCGCCCCGGTTCGCGATTCCGTCAACGGCGTCATTCATTTCAACACGCCAACTCTCTATAACGGCACGACGTTCGAGAACATCCGCCTCACCTTCAAGGATGGACAGGTCATCGAGGCGACCGCTGATGACAAGTCCGATCAGATCAACTCGATCCTCGACACCGACGATGGGGCCCGTTACGTCGGCGAGTTCGCCATCGGCTTCAATCCCTATATCACCCACGCGATGAAGGACATTCTGTTTGACGAGAAGATCGCCGGCTCGTTGCACTTCACCCCCGGCCGGGCCTACGACGAAGCCGACAACGGAAACCGATCAGAGATCCACTGGGATTTGGTATTGATTCAGCGCCCCGAGTTCGGCGGCGGCACGATCCACTTCGACGACGAGCTGATCCGCAAAGACGGCCTCTTCGTGCCGGATGATCTGGGCCCGCTGAATCCCGATGCGCTGAAGGCGCAGGCCGGCTGATACGAATCGCAGTTGATCCGCAGGCGGGCGCCATGCTTTGACCCGTTAGGGCAAAGCATGCTTCATCCCGACGCGTCGGGGATGAAGCATGGCGCCCGGTCAACGCCTGAGAATTACTTGGGATTCGTATGACCCGACCACAAGACTCGTCCTCGACCTCGTGACCTTCCGGCCAACCAGTTTGAATTCTATTTCAGGTCGCCCTGCGAGTCCGCAAGCGCAGGATGGCCGGGAGGACGGTGTAGCAGGCGCCAAGTGTGATGCTCAGGCCGATCAGCATGACCACCGCCAGCGAGCGAATGCCGCGGTGCTCGGCAACAAGAAGGCAGCCGAACCCGATCATCGTCGTCAGCATGGTCAGCGTAATGCCCCGTCCCGTCGCCCCGCTCAGACCGGCTGGTCGGCCGTACGGTTCGGCCCGCCAGCGATGGACGGTGTGGACCCCCGCGTTGACGCCGATCCCGAAGATCACCGGCAAAATGATCATGTTGGCGAAGTTCAACGGCAGATCGACCGCGCCCATAACTCCGAACGCGCCCACGAAGCCGATTGTCACCGGCGTCATGGCGCACAGCGCATCGGCCAGCGAACGAAAATCAAGGAACAGCAGAACAAGGATCGCCGCAATCGCATAGCACGCCGCGAGCATGTACGCCCGCTTGATCAATTGAGTCGATTCGTAAATCTGCACCGGGGGGCCGATCGGATCAGCCTCGGGCCCCAGTGCGGTGCGCATGGCCGTGACGAAGCGCTCCAGCCGTTGCGGATCGAGGATCGATCGCTGCTGTGGATCAGCCTCGGGGAATACCTGCAACAGCCACGAACCGTCCGTTCCCACCCACATGCTGCGCAGTGCGGCCGGCAGATCGTCAGCGCCCGGCCGCCCCGGCGCTAACGCCTCGTCTACCCACGACCCCAGCGGCGCCTGCGCCTCGACGAACGCCGTGTTCAGATCGTCCCACGCCTCAGATTGATCCTCCGCATCAAGCGATCTGCCGGCAGCGACGGCTTGGGTGATCCGCTGGACGATACTCCTGAGCGTTGCGCGCACCGCCTCATCGTCGATGGAACTCAGACGCACCGCCATACCGATCCGCAGGAGGTCCAACTGTTTGAGCAGGCCGGCCATACCCGGCTCGACGGGAACGGTCGCGGCCGATTCGTTGCGCAGTTGATCGATCAGTGATTCCCGCTCGTCCCAGTCCGGTGGACAGAGCATGCCCATCGCGCCGACCTCTGAAACGCCGGGCGCGGCGCGGAGCCGATCGCACAGCTCGGCCGCGCGGTGCGGAGGAACCACGACCAACCCGGCCCAGACGCTGCGAGCATCTTCCTCGACCAGCCGCTTATTCCATTCCACGGACTGGAGATTCGGCGGCTGGAGGTTCAAGATGTTGGAGTCGTAACGCACGTTGCGGGCCGTAATCCCCAAACCAATAACGATGACGGCGGCGACGATGAGTGTCGCTCTGGGATTTGTGTCGACGAAGTCGAGTCGGCCGTGGGCGAAGTGCGCCGTCTCGCCTCCGGGTCGATGCCGAATGATTTGTTTCCATCGTCCGGTCAGGGCCAAACACGCAGGAAACACCGAGAGCACCGCGACCAGGCACAGCAGTATCCCGCCCGCCGCGATGATGCCCATCTCCGCCATTCCCTTGAACTGCGTCAGCGCGGTCGAGGCGAAGGCGGCGGCGGTCGCAATCGCGCCCGTCACCATGCCTGGGCCGATGCCGCGAAAAACCCGCGCCGTCGCCGAGGCAAGGTCATCATGCTCATCCTGCACCAGTTCGAGTCGAGAGACGAACAGCAGCGCAAAGTCCACGCCGAGCCCCAGCAGAATCACCGAGAACACCACGGAGAGAATCTGTAGGTGTCCGATGGAGATGCTGAGCCAGCCGAAGCTCCAGGCCATGCCGATGAGCAGCGATCCCGCGGCGAGCAAAGGCACCGTCGCCCCGCGAAACGCCGCCAGCATCAAGATCGTGATGAGTACGATGGCCAGGATCGACGCGATCGTGGAGTCCTTGATCGATTGCGACGTTTCATCCGCTTCGATCGCCCCAATACCCGTGACGCCCCATTGCGTTTGCGGCAACGAGCTTTCAGCGATCATCTCGGCCACGGTCGTGCGCAGCCATTGCAATGCGCTGGCAAACTCGTTTACCCCATTCTCGCCGTTGGCGAACTGCACGCGAATGAATCGCAACCGGCCGGCCCCGTTTCGACTGACCAGCGGCTGCCATTGGGCTTGATTGGGCGAGAGAAAGGAAAAGTCTGCCGGCTGGTGGTGCGTTGCGGCCAGAAACGGCGACAAAAACTGTTCGAGGCGCACCAACGCCTCGGGATCGCCCTGCTGCGATTGCACCGCCGTCAACAACAAGCCCAGGGCGGTATTGGCATTCGCCGCCGCCGCCAGCCGCCGGGCTTGGCCGAGCTCCTGGAGCGCTTCGGCAAACTGCTCGGGCGGGGCGATGGCAAAGAGCTTTGGCCCGGCCTCGGCCTGATCGAAACCGGCGTCGGCGGCGGCGACCCGTTCGTCGGCTCGCAGCTTCCGAGCAATGGTCGCGGCCAGAGCGTTGACGCGCTCGTCCCCGGGCGTGCCGTCGAGGACCACATAGACGTCGTTCCAGCGCCCGAAGCTCTCCTTGTACTGGGCGAACCGTTGATTCCAGCTCAGTTCGGAATCGATCAGGTCGCTGCGATCGACCCGAAACTCCAGGCGCATCACCGTCACCACGATGCTGACCGCCGCCAACGCCACGCAGATAGTCAAGGTGGCCACAGGCCGCGAGGCGACGGTTCGGCCCCATAGCCCAAGAAGACGGTCACGAATACGCTCGTGCATATGACCCCAACACTAGGATGCCTCTGCCGGCTCGGGCAGTGTGCTGGCAAAATAGCGATAGTAATCAGCCTGGGGGGGACGTAACAGTTGTCTCGGAAACGCGCCCCGGACGATTCTCGGCTGTCAATGTACTTGGGCTTTTTCGTCTGGGCGGTACCGGTTGAGATTGCGGCCGGCCGCGCACTTTGCCGCCGCTGGTCAGTCAGCACAGCCCGGTTCTTCAGGCCTCCAGATGCACCTGAATCGCCCCCGGACACGTGCCTGGCCGCTTGGTCAGCCGATACCGCCTCCGGAGGCGTGGCATACGTAGCCATCGGAGGCGCGAGAATGGAACCGCAGCGAATTGGAGAGTTTCTGGTCCGAAGCGGCGTGTTGACCCAACAGCAGGTTCAACAGTTGCTCCAGTATCAGCAACAGACCAGCCGGCCGTTGGGCTGGCTGGCGGAGCGGCACTTCGGCATCGATCCCACGGTGATCGAGGACGCCTGGGCCCAGCAGTACGCTGGATTCACCCGAGCCATCGACCCGGAGTTCGAGATCTATGCTGACGACGCCGCTCAGCTCGTGACCCGCCGCCAGGCGTGGCAGTTCTGTGTGCTGCCTATTCGCTTTGACGACGGCGAGCTGCTGGTGGCCACGACGCAGCACCACCTGCGACGCGCCCTTGGATTCGCGACGAACGTCATCGGCGTGCCCGTGTTCTTTGTTCTGGCCCAACCGCTCGACCTGGGCCGGGCGCTGTGCAAGCGATATCCGCTGCCCGGCCTGACCCCCGAGTCGGTCGAGGATGATGAGGCCCTCAGCGAGCTGCTGGAGCAGGCCAAGCGAGACCGTGCAGCCTAATCCACCGCAAGCGCGCGCCAAAGTGGCCCCACCGCGCGGACACTACGGCGCGCGCAGAGATATGAAAGACGAAAAATCATCGCCAGGCGACCCCTGTTTTTGACCGCGAAATGAAGGGGCGGTCGATCCGGCGCGCGCCGAGCCGGTCGCGCGGTCAGCTGGGCGCGCACAAATCGTTCCGCGCCGCGCGTTACCGATCGTTATCCGAGCTTATCGCGGCTTAACTTTGCTTAACTTTCGTTACCCGAGCGTTCCCGAGGCCTAACTTTGGTTACTTTCGACCACCCCTGTGCGCGCCCGACGATTTGCGCGCGCCAGGCTGCCCGCCTGTGACGACTGATTTTGGCGAGAGGAAGAAACCACAGATGGACACAGATGGGTGGGGACCAGGCAGGAGTTAGGGGTTAGGAGTCAGGGGTCAGGGGTCAGAGATTGGGGGCCGTGTGCTCGGCAAGGGATGAACTCAAACATAACCGCGTTGCGCAATCAACGAGGCCTGGTCACTTCAGTGACCAGGCGAATCACAGAGCAACGCAATGCCACCGCACCGACGCCCACTAACTTCCGGGGGCCAATCCGTGGGGTTTCTTGACGGCCCGTGGGATCGTGCGATCGTGGGATCGCGGGATGATGGGATCAGCGAAACGGCACATTGCTCCAGTCCCCCCGGCGGGTCAAGCCCGCCGGCGAAACACGGCGATCGAGGATTCCCTAGTGCCAAGTGCCTAGCGCCTTCTTTTTCCCCCTCGATGCCCTCTTCCTGATGTCGAAGCGCAGCGGAGATCCCGATTCCATCGGGGCCTCGATGCCTTGATGCCTTCTTCAAGGACACGGGCCCCAGGCGCCCAGCAAGATGAGCAGATCGTTCACGCCAACGTCGCCGGTGTTGTCGAAGTCGGCGGGACAAAATTCCTTCGGCGGGCACGGCCCCCAGGCGCCCAGCAAGAAGAGCAGATCCTTAACGCCAACGTTGCCGTTGCAGTCCAAGTCCCACGGGCATGTCACTTGGAACAGTTGGAACTCATACGCGCCCATATCCACGATCGGAGGCTTGCCGTTGCCGGTGTCATCCGTGCAGAGGTCGTCGACAAATCGGTCGTTGCCGTCGAGATCGGTATCGATCCCTTCGGGGACGGCAGTATTGTCGCCAGCGTCGATGCACGGCGAGCCGGGCGAGAGGTTCAGGTCGCCGCGGGGCGCATCGACGAACAGCGGGTCGGCGTCGATGTTACCAGCGCCAGGCCAGCCGCCCTGAACATTGCTGTAGCTCACTGATGCGGTCCCGTTCATCTGGTCCGGGCTGTTAGCCCACACAACGCAGTTGGTCACCGTCGGGTTGCTGTCTATCAAGTTGAGCATCCCGCCGCCGACGGTGCCGACCGAGTTTCCGCTGAAGATGCAGTTCGTCACCGTCGGATTGCTGCTAAGGAGGTTGAGTATCCCGCCGCCGCCGGAGCCAGCCGAGTTTCCGCTGAAGATGCAGTTTGTCACCGTCGGATTGCTGATGAAGTTGTACATCCCGGCGCCCAAGTCGCCAGCCGAGTTCCCGCTGAATGTGCAGTTGGTCACCGTCGGGCTGCTGCCTGAGTTGCGCATCCCGCCGCCGCCGGAGGCGTCACCGCCCGTGATGGTGAAACCGTCGAGGATGGTATCCGCTCCTTCGCGACTGTCGCAGGTGACCACAGTGCCGCTGCCGCCGGCGTCGATCGTGGTCACGCCTGCGCCATCGGAGCTGCGGACGGTGATGGCCTTGCCCAGCAGGTTGATGTTCTCGTTGTAGGTGCCTGGATGGACCTCCACCTCGTCACCATCCATGGCTGCATCGATGGCCTCCTGAATGGTCGGGAAGTCGCCGGGGACGTGAAGTATGTCGGCCGCGGCGGGAAATGTCGGGCCAATAAGGCAGAAACTAATCGCAAGGACCGCCGGGGTTGTGAAGCTTGATTTGAACCACATCGCTCAACCTCCCTCAAGGTAAAGGCCGCAACCATCGAGATCGGCAATACAGACGCCGCCGGCCCGCGCGGAATGGGATGAACCGATTGAGGCCAAGCACACGCCAACGATCGCTACGAGTTGATTTGGGATTCTTCTCATGACCGCATCCTCCAGCCGTCAATCAGCGATCAACGGGCAATTTTAGACGTTCACCAGCCTCGACGAACGTACGCAGGATCCACGATCCGCCTCTCCGGGCGCACAGAGACACCCTTGGGTTCGCCGATCTGGACTCGATCAGATCAACCCTTCATTAGTTCATGCGACAACAGCGCGACCACTTGATCAGCAACCCTGCAAAGAAGTACTGTTTTGTATTGAGCCGCTCGATGCCGCGCTACGATTGCGAGTAATGCTTGCGGCCAAGGCGGAGGTGACGATGGCCAATAGTTCCCAGGATGAAGTGACGCAGCTTCTCGCTGCGGCTGGTCAAGGGGACCCCGACGCTCGGAACGCGCTGTTTGCGCTTGTGTACGACGAGCTGCGCGCGCTGGCCCGCCAACACCTTCAGTTCGAGCGGCCCGATCATACGTTGCAGGCTACGGCTCTGGCGCATGAAGCCTACATTCGCCTGGCCCGGCCACAGGAGAAGGGTTGGGCCAATCGCGGGCACTTCTTCGCCGCTTGCGCAACCGCGATTCGACGCATCCTCGTTGAGCATGCCCGCGCACGAGGTCGTCGTAAGCGCGGCGGCCAACACCAACAGGTGCCACTGACCTCGTCATTACTTGTTGCCGATGATAGTCACTTCGATATCATCGCGCTTGATGAAGCGCTTGTCTTATTGAACAAGCTCGACCCGCAACGAGCGAAGGTCGTCGAGCTGCGGTTTTTCGGCGGGATGACCGTTGAGGAAACCGCTGACTTTATGAACCTGTCCGTGCCAACCGTCGTCAGGTATTGGCGATTGGCCAAGGCATGGCTGTATCGTGAACTCTCTGGACAAACATCAGATGCCATCGACGAATTGGAATGAAGTAGCGCAGCTGTTCGATGTGGTTGCAGCGATGCCGGCTGATCAGCGAGAGGCTTATCTCCAACAAGCGTGCGCTGGCAGCGATGATCTGCGCAAGGAAGTCGCATCCCTGCTCGCCTTTGACGGCGTACCGCTTGATCCACTCGAACATGCCGGGCTCAGGGAGGTGCTGGCAGTACAAGTATCAAGCGACGGACCTAAGGATATATCCGGCGAACTCGTCGGTCCGTACAAGTTGGTTGCGCGCATCGCGGTCGGCGGCATGGGTGAGGTCTATCTTGGAGTTCGCGCCGACGGTGAGTTCGAGCAGGAGGTGGCTATCAAATTAGTAGGCGGCAGTCTCGACTCCGATGCCGTCTTACGTCGTTACAAGCGCGAACGGCAAACACTCGCAAGCCTAGCCCATCCGAATATCGCAAAATTGTTTGATGCGGGCGTCACAGAAGATGGCAGGCCGTACCTCGTCATGGAGCACATCGACGGCGTGCCGATCGATCAATACTGCGATACTCATCGTCTGACGATCCGCCAACGACTTGAACTCGTTCGCGACGTTTGCTCGGCAGTGCAATACGCCCACGAGAATCTGGTGGTTCATCGCGACCTCAAGCCGAGCAACATCCTAGTAACCAAGGACGGCACGCCAATGCTGCTGGACTTCGGCATTGCCAGAGTGTTGACGTCCCAAGATTCAGATTCCAAAGAGCAGGTCACAGCGACACTTGCTCAGGCCCTCACGCCCGATTATGCCAGTCCTGAGCAGATTCGAGGCGAACCGATCGCGACGACAAGTGATGTGTACTCGCTGGGCGTAGTGCTGTATGAGCTGCTCGTTGGCCATCGGCCCTACAGCACGAAAGGCCTGTCCGCAGCCGAAGCGGAGCGCATCGTTTGCACCGACGAACGGGTCAAGCCCAGCATGTGTGTTACGCAGGAGACCGATGCGACGCACGACACGTCAGCCACACACCGACGACGAGAGTTGCGCGGTGATCTCGATACCATCATTCTCAAGGCGCTGCGCAAAGAATCGCAGCGCCGGTACCGCAGTGTCGAGGGATTCTCAGTTGACATCCAACGGTATTTATCAGGCCAGCCGATCACCGCACGGAAAGATACGGTCAGCTATCGCTCAGTAAAATTTGTACAGAGGAATAAGACCGCGGTCACTGCAGCGGGGTTGATCGTCGTTATTTTGAGCGTAGCCGTCATCGGCATCGGCTGGCAAGCCCAAACCGCGCGGCGCGCCGAACGGCTTGCGACGCAGCACGCCCAACGTGCTGAAGCAGAAGCGCTAACCGCCCAGCAGGTCACAGAGTTTCTCATCGGGTTATTCGAGATATCCGATCCCAAACTCTCGCCCCAGGAGCCTCCGACGCTGCGCGAATTGTTGGATCGCAGCGCCGAGCAGCTCCAGACCGCACTGGCCGACGAACCCGCCGTTCGGGCAGAGCTGATCAGCATTCTCGGCCGCGTCTATCAGAATCTCGGCCTTTTTGACGACGCTGAGCGGCTGTATGCGAGTGCGATGAAAATTCGCCACGACGAATTCGGACCGCGGAGCGTTGAAGTCGCCCTGTCGTTGAACAACCTCGGCGTTTTGGACATCGCGCGGAGCAACTTCCCCGAGGCGATACGACGACTGGAAAGCGCTGTACGCATCTACGACACGGCGCTGAAGCAAGGCGACCAAGTGCTGCGACTGTACCGCGCCAACCGGGCCGACGTGACCGAACGCAACTATGCAACGTCGATGGCCAACCTCGGCCTGGCCAAAATGTCTAATGGTGAGCTTGAGGAGGCGAAGCCTCTGCTCCAACGCGCGCTTCAGTTGATTGATCAGCTTGATCTTGATGACATTACTTTGCATACCAGCGCTGTAGAAGCGCTCGCGTCCGTCTATACCCACGAAGGTAACTACACCGAAGCCGAGACACTCTTTCGCACCTCGCTCGCGCAGCGACTGGAGTACCACGGCGATGATCATCCCTTGGTCGCCACTACGCTAAATAATCTTGCGACCGTGGTGATGGCGCTGGGTCGATATGCGGAGGCAGTCGGTCCGTTTGAACGATCTCTTGAGATTCGACGTGCCGTCTACGGGGATGATCACCCTGCGATTGTCACCGGTTTGGCGAATCTCGGCACGCTCCATAGTCGGTTGGGGAAATATGACGTAGCGCAGCGGTACCTCCATGAATCGTTGGCATTGGCGAGCCACGTGTTGCCTCAAGGGCACACTGTCATCAGCCGAACGCAGTACAACCTCGCTACCGTGCTTATCGAGCGATCGGATTACGAAGCTGCCGAGCAAATATTTCGTGAAGTGCTGACGACATGGCGCGCTGCGGCCGTGCCGAATCAACTGCACGTGGCCAAGGCCCTGAACGGCCTAGGGCGGTCATTGGTCAGACAGGAACGCCTCGAAGAAGCAGAAGAAATGATCGACGAAGCCATTACCATTGCTGATCCGTTCGGCTCAGCGGGTGCGCAAGTCCTTGGGCAGGGGCTTCACAACAAGGCGACGATTGCGACGATGCGTCATAAGCCTGCCGAAGCCGAACGCCTCCTTCGCCGCGCGCTTGAAATCTGTTTCGACGTGCTTGGCCAGGATCATCCAACCGCAGGGTTACTTTTGAGTGATCTTGGATGGTCGTTGCATAAGCAAGACAGAAATGACGAAGCCGTCAAGACGTTACGACAGGCATATCAAGTGCAGCAAGCCGCATTGGGTGTGGAGCATCCAAATACGCTTACGACCATGCAGCGACTGGGATCGCTTGGGGCTTCTGTGCCGGATCAAATCCCCCAATGACCATGTTGCTCAATTCGCCCGGCTCGTCAAGCCCGCCGGCGAAACACGGCGCTCGAGGTTCTACCTAGTGCCAAATGCCCAGTGCCTAGTGCCTTCTTCAGGGACACGGCCCCCAGTTGCCCAGCAGCACGAGCAGATCCTTCACGCCGACGAAGCCGTCGCCGTCGAAGTCGGGCGGGTCGGGAGTCGGGACAGGACCCCAGGCTGCCAGCAAGATGAGCAGATCCTTCACGCCAACGTCGCCGTCGCCGTCGAGATCCCAGGGGCAGGGCGGTACAACCTGCAACTCGTATGCGCCCATGTCCACGATCGGCGGGTCGCCGTTGCCAGTGTCTTTCGTAGCCGGATCGTCAACAAACCGCGAATTGCCGTCGAGGTCAGTGCCGATTCCTTTCGGCACGGCGGCGTTGTTGGCGGCATCGATACACGGCGAGCCGGGCGAAAGGCGGTAATCATCGTTGTCCGGACCGACGAACAACGGGTCATCGTCGATGTTGGCCGTCCCGCCCCAGCCGCCCTGGATGTTGCTGTAGCTGACGACCAGAGCGCTGGCTTGATCGATGTACAACTGCTCCGATCCGTTGCCCCAGACAACGGAGTTGGTGATCGTCGGATTGCTCTCTCCGCCGAAGTAGGCGCCCCCGGCGACGTTCCCCGCCGTGTTCCCCGCGATGATGGAGTTGGTGATTGTCGGGCTGCTCCAAGTGGAGTACACGCCACCGCCGACGGAGTCTGCGGTGTTCCCGGAGATCAAGGAGTTGGTGATCGTGGGGTCGCCGCCTTCGATGTAAACGCCACCGCCGTCGCCGATTGCCGTGTTCCCCGTGATGATCGTGTTCGTGATCGTCGCAAAGCACATGGCGCAGTAGATTCCGCCGCCGCCGCCAGCGTCTCCGGTGTTGCCGGTGATGATGCAGTTGGTGATTGTCGGGCTGCTGAAGTAGTAAGCGTAAATGGCACCGCCGGGGTGTCCCAACCCGTTGGTGATCGTGAAGCCGTCCACGACGGTTGCGGGCGTATCAAGTTCGTAAAAGATGAATCCACGCCCCAGGCTCTCGCAGTCGATGATACAGTTTGTCGGGCCGTTCTCTGAGCGCAGGGTGATGGCTTTGCCGGCGAACACCACGTTGCGGTTGCCCGGGCCGGTGTAGACGCCGTCGGCAACGACGACTTCGTCGCCGTCTTGGGCCGCGTTGATACCGGCCTGTATGGTGGGGAAGTCGCCGGGGACGTGTATTGTGTCGGCCGCGGCGGGAACTGTCCCGCCAATGAGGCAGAAACTAATCGTAGCGGCCGCCGGGATTGTAACCTTGAACCACATCGCTTAACCTCCTCCATGGTAGAGGCCGCACAGTGGCGCCTGCCGCAGGTCCATAGCCGCAGGTGCCCCGTCCGACCGAAGGGGAACAGTAGTCCCTTCTGTACAGATACCCGTGGGATTTGCAAGCGTGGACACCGTGCCCCTGCTTTCGTTGGCGAACCGGCCACGGACTCCGGCTTCTGATGACACGATTCGGTGACGATGGCCGTGTGCCAAGATCCTCATCGTTTCCGCAGGCACGCGTCAAGCGACGACTACCTGGGGCAGATCAGCCCTGTGAATCCTCTCCACGCAGGCGTATGTCGGGTGCCCTACGTAGTCTTGCAAAAATAGGAAAAAAGCTCACACAACCACTCCCCAACGGGGGCTGGCCAAGCAGGCCGGGATCACACCGGGGCTGCGAATCGTACTGAGACGCTTCTTGAGCCGGTGCTACGGACACGGCCCCCAAGTACCTAGCAAGAAGAGCAGATCCTTCACGCCAACGTCGCCGCTGTCGTCGAAGTCCGCGGGGCAATCTCTCTTCTTCGGACACGGCCCCCAGGCGCCCAGCAAGAAGAGCAGATCCTTCACGCCGACGTCGCCGCTGTTGTCGAAGTCCGCCGGGCAGGAAGAAGCATCAAAGAGGTAGGCCGAGCCGGATTGGAGGCCGTTGTCGTTGTCAAAGTGGGCCCCGACGATGGCGATGTTGCCGCTGATCCCAACGGATCGGCCGAAGCGGTCGCCCTCCGCGCCGTCGTCGGGCAGAAGCTTGGTGATCAGGACGCCTGTGGTGGTGTCGAAGAGGTAGGCGGAGCCCGACTGGCTACCGTTGTCGTCGTCGAACGGGGCGCCGACGATGGCGGTGGCGCCGCTGATTGCGACGGAGATGCCGAACTGGTCGTTGATCGCGCCGTCATCGGGCAGGAGCTTGAAGAGCTGATCGCCGAGGTCGGCGTAGGCCGGTGTTGTCCCACCAACGAAGCAGAAACAAAGTGCCGCGACCGCAGGGATTGTGAAGCTTGATTTGATCCACATCGCTCAACCTCCATCAAGGTAGTGGCCGCACAGTGGTCCCCGCCCGCCGTCCTTGGCCGCCCCCGGAGACAGGTACGCCCGTGCAGCCGGACGGGAGCAGTGTACCACAGGCGGGCTGCTCCCGGCGTTTGTGGGATATCAGCCCCAGTGGTCAGGAGATGGCCAGGGCTGCCTCATTCCTACGGACACGGCCCCCAGTTGCCCAGCAGCACGAGCAGATCCTTCACGTCAACGCTGCCGCTAAGGTCGAAGTCGGCGAGACAATCTTCCTTGGGCGGGCACGGTCCCCAGACGCCCAGCAAGATGAGCAGATCCTTCACGCCAACGTCGTTGTTGCCGTCGAAGTCGAGTGAGCCGCCGGGGTTCCTGCCCCACGCCAAGAGAAGCGGTTCGGTCACCCCCAGTTACCGAGCAGGATGAGCAGATCCTTCACGCCGACGGAGCAATCGTCATCCAGATCGGCCGGGCAGTCATTGCAGTCGTCACATTTGCCCCAGGCACCCAGCAACAAGAGCAGATCCTTCACGCCAACGACGCCGTCGCCGTTCAGATCGCCGAGGATCACCGAGGCCGAGATAGCGAAGCGAACGTAATCATCCAGCGTGCCGGTGAAGCCACCCTCGGTGTCGCTGATCTTCTGGTGCGACAGCACCCAGCCGGGCTGGGCGTGGGCGCGTGGCGCGAT
>JACZXL010000060.1:8058-14767 GCA_022571635.1 Planctomycetota bacterium | reverse complement strand
AGATGTTCGGCAACTCCGGTGGGATGCCCGACCACAACTTCCACTTCACCTTCGAGTTGCACGGCGAGTTCGAGTACGACGCCGACGCCAATCAGTTCTTCAAGTTCACCGGCGACGATGACGTGTGGGTGTTCGTCAACGGCGAACTGGTGATCGACCTCGGCGGCGTCCACGCGGCTCTTGACCAGTATATCGAAATGGACCGCCTCGGCCTGTCGGACGGGGACGTGTACCAGATCGACTTCTTCTTCGCCGAGCGGCACCGGACCCAGTCGAACTTCCGGATTCAGACCAACATGCCCATCGTGAGCTTGGACCTGCCGACCGTTTCCATGGTGTACGACTGAGCATCCCGCCTTGCGCCTCGGATGGCCGGCTCGCCTCGGCCGCCTCCGACCGTGCGACACCGAACCTCCCCTTGCGACCGCTCGGCCCGGACTTCTTCGGTCCGGGCCGTTTTCGTGCGCGGCCCGTTGCCCTACAGTGTCCGTCTATGACCCACGAAACCACCACCTCCGATCCCGTTCTTCCGGAAGTGAAGATGAACCTTGTGCCCGTCAAGGCGCCGGTCACAGGCCGGGTTGTGTCCAATGACATGTGCTTAAAGGGAAAGTCCAACGCTTTCGTCCGGCACACCGAAATCGACGTGACCGGCACGTCCCTCGCCGGCAACTTCCTCGTCGGACAATCGTTCGGCGTGATCGCCCCCGGTGTTGACGAACAGGGAAAGCCGCACAAGGTCCGCCTCTACTCCGTCGCGTGCCCGGGGTGGGGTGAGGACGGCAAGGGAAACATCGTCTCCACCACACCCAAACGAGTGATCGAAGAATACAAGCCGCAAAAAAAGGGCGACGACCCCGACCGACACACGTTGTTCCTCGGCGTGTGCAGCAACTACCTGTGCGATCTGAATCCCGGCGACGAGGTCCAGGTCACGGGCCCCAATGGCAGACGCTTCCTCCTGCCCGTCAATACCGCCGATCACGATTACCTTTTCCTCGCCACCGGCACCGGCATCGCGCCGTTTCGCGGCATGGTCCAAGAACTGCTGGAGCATCCCGACGGGCCCTGTTCAAGTCAGATTCACCTGGTCATGGGTGCGCCCTATACAACCGACCTGCTCTATGACGATCTGTTCACACGCTTCGCGACCGAGCACGAGAACTTCCACTACCACACTGCGATCAGTCGCGAGACAAGACCCGACGGCTCCAGAGGAATCTACACGCACCACCATATCGACGAACAGATCGATACCTTCGGGCCGTTGCTGGAATCCGCGCGCACGCTCATCTACATCTGCGGCATCATGGGCATGCAAACAGGCTTGTATCAGGTCATCGCATCACACGGCCTCAGTGAGGGATACTTGACGATCGCCGACGACTTGCGCGACGTGGCGCCTCTAGATTGGCCGCGAGATCAGATCAAGCGCAAAGTCCGCCCCACCCCGCGCTGCATGATCGAGGTGTATTAGCGCTGCGTTTCACATCGATCCGGGTCCGCCCCCAAACACAATAGACCGCCTCTTCAAAGCCCAGGGATTCCATCCCTGGGATTCTTCCCCCAACCCCCAACCCTTCTTTTCCCCCTCGATGCCACGATGTCATCGGCGAAACGGCACGTTGCTCCGGTCGCCCCGGCGGGTCAAGCCCGCCGGCGAAACCCTCATGCCTAATGCCCAGTGCCTAATGCCTAGTGCCTTCTTTTCCCCCCTCGATGCCTCGATGCCTTCTTCAAGGACACGGCACGTTGCTCCGGTCGCCACGGCGGGTCAAGCCCGCCGGCGAAACCCTCATGCCTAATGCCCAGTGCCTAATGCCTAGTGCCTTCTTTTCCCCCCTCGATGCCTTGATGCCTTCTTCACGGACACGGCCCCCATGCGCCCAGCAAGAAGAGCAGATCTTTCACGTCAACGGCGCTGCTGTTGTCGAAGTCCGCGGGACAAGCTCCCTTCTTCGGGCACGGCCCCCAAGCGCCCAGCAAGAAGAGCAGATCCTTAACGCCAACGTCGCCGCTGCCGTCGAGATCCCAGGGGCAGGGCGATACAACCTGGAACTCGTACGCTCCTATGTCCACGATCGGCGGGTCGCCGAAGCCGGTGTCCTTGGTATCGGGGTCATCAACGAAGCGCGGGTTTCCGTCAAGGTCGGTGTCGATGTCCTGCGGCAGGGATGTGTTGTCCGCAGCGTCAATACTCGGCGAGCCCGGCTGGAAGTGGACGTTAAAGATCTGATAGCTGTCTCCAGCGTCGACGGATGGAATAAAACCCCAGACGGTGATCGTCGTGGCAGTATTAGCCACAATGAACGTCTGAGTTCTAAACCCAAACGATGTGTTCGGGTTTATAGTGTTTCCGACAAACTCGCCTGGGGTGAAAGAGGCGTTGTTATCAGTGTATACGGACTGCCCGGGGTTTGGACCGCCTATCGCATCCTCGGTCCACATCCCAGACGGCCCGCCGACGAAGAGTGGGTCGTCTCCGATGTTCCCGCTGCCACCGAATTGCCCCGTCCAGCCTTCAACATTGCAATAGTTGATAGTGGCCGATGAGCCGTTGTCGAGACCGACCTGTTTGTCCTCAGGTGTGCCGAGGCCACCAGTATTCCCCCACAGGATGGTGTTGGCGGCTAAGAGCTCACTTCCGTCGTCCAGGAATATTCCGCCGATGCTGTTTTCCGTCAACGTACAATTCGTAACAGAAATATTCGAGTCTGTGGCGTAGATTCCCGCGCCAAAGCCAGGCCCGCCCGCTATGAAGTTCCCGCTGAGCAGACAATTCACAAGCGCTACGTCGGCTTCTTTGGCATATATCCCGGCTCCCCAGCTGATTCCCGGTTCTGCGGGGGTCTGATTGCCCACAAAGACACAATCGGTGAGTGAGGCTGTTGACGACCAGATGTACAACCCGCCACCTTTCCCACTCTGGCCCGGTTCATCATCATGAAACGCGCTGTTATTTATGAACAGGCAATCAGTGAGTGTGAGCACAGTGGAGGATGAGACGCGCATCGCTCCGCCCTCGGTGGGGGCAGTGTTAAAACCCACATTAACTTTGTTTGAGATGAAGCGACAGCCGGATCCGGTGATGGTCGAATTCGAAGCCGAGATTGCGCCCCCGCCGAGGCCGCCTTTCATGCTATTTCCAGTCACTAGATTTTGTATGAACGCGCAGTTGGTCAGGATCAGGTTCGAGGCCGATGAGGAGATTGCTGCCGCCGCAGCGACTTGGTTGGTGAGCGCCCGGCTCCAATTGCTCAGAAACGTGCAATTGGCAACCTCGGCGATTCCATTGTCAATGATCATCCCCGCGCCGCGATTGTTGGGAGACGTGCCACTGGCGAAGCCCTTGGTCACGATAAGGCCATCGAGTACAACGATCTGATTCGCGCCGCTTGCCGAGATGACGTGGTAGCTGTTGTCCAGAATCCAATCAATCTCGCCGATGTCTCCGGAAAGGATCGTCTGGTACAGCTCGAAATCGCGGGCATCGGGATCCTTGGCCCCAATTCCCGCAAAGCCGCCCACCAAAGCCAGGCCAGGGAGCATCTGGAACTTAGCTTCGCGATCCCCCGTGCCGTTGGGGTTGGCTTCATTGCGATCGGGTTTGTACAGACCCTGGGCCACGCGAAGTTCGTCCACGCCGCCACCGGCCGCATCCGCCAGCGCATCCTGAAGGAAACGATACGCGGTCTGCCAGCTCGATCCGTTTCCGCCGGGAGAGGCGTCGTCATCGACGTGCAGAACGGAACCGGCTCCGGCGGCGGACGAAACTAGCCAGACGGCCAATCCCACCACGACCCGACTTCTTCTTAAACGGTCGCACGACATCGCGTATCCTCCTTCCGACGTAGGCCGTACATTGACGCCGAACGGCAAATCCTTGGCCGCAGGTGTCCCTGTGCGACCGCACGGGAACAGTGTAGCACAGGTGGGCTGAATCCAAGCGGCATTTGTGAGATATCAGCCCCGATTGACCTGCACGGGGAGGCCAAGGATGGCAAGAGCCTCACTTCGCGGTGGAGCCATCCGAAAAGAAATGCTCCCGCACAGTGTTCAGCCGCCGGGAGCGTGGCCACGCCAGCGAGCCGTCCCGATCGAATCGGGACGGTTCGCGCTCGTACACCAAACCCCGTCCGCCGCGCACCGGGCCGATCCCGATGGAATCGGGACGCAGAGCCGCAGGTGGAATCGGGAGCTCGCTCGCCATAATCAGTTGTGAAGCGCGGTCAGTTCTGCGCGCGCAAATCGTCGGGCGCGCGCCACAATGGTCCTCAATAAGCAAAGTTAAGCCTCCAACTCGCTCGGGTAAGCAAAGTTAACCCCCGGAAAGCCAAAGGTAAGCTCCGTTAAGGGTCGTTAGCGCGCAGCGCGGGCTCGCCGGCGCGCGCCACGTTGACCGCGCGACCAATCCTGCGCGCGCCAGGACGGCCGACCCTCATTTGCGTGCGCCAATCAACGATCCGCCGGATTGGAAGTTTTGTGTTTTCGGGAACTGTGCGCGCGCAAGCGTGACCGCGCTTCAGCCGATTCGTGCGCGCTCGATCGCCACTTGGGCCGAGGATCCCGATGCCGATTGAATCGGGACCCCTTGACTCCGGCCGGTCGCTTGCCGAGACCCGGCTCGCTCGAACCTTCACAACCGCAGGCCAACCGCTGCGAATCGGCCCCGACCCGCATAGCATGGTCGCGATCCTTATTGACGGATGTTTTTCGAGCGGTGCCAGATGCGTGCGGCAATCATCTCAATTGGCGATGAGCTGATGTTGGGTCAGACGATCGACACCAATGCCGCCAGATTGAGCGCCGAGTTGGCGGCGCGCGGCATCGTGACAATCGAGCATCGAACGATCGGCGATGATCGGGCTGCGCTCGGCGAATCAGTGCGCCAACTGGCGTTGAAGGTGGACCTGCTGATCCTGACGGGCGGGTTGGGGCCAACGGCTGACGATCTGACGCGCGAGGCCTTGGCGGATGCGCTGACGCCGGGGCAAGCGTTGGTGCGGGATGCAGCTGCGGTGACGCGGCTGGAACGGTGGTTTTCGACGCACGGGAGTGGTATGCCCAAGTCCAATCTCAAGCAGGCCGATCATCCACAGGGGACGCAGTTGCTCGCCAATCCACACGGCACGGCGCTGGGTATCGCCGGACGGCTCGGTGCGTGTCGAGTTTTCGCGTTGCCGGGTCCGCCCGCCGAGATGATGCCGATGCTGCTGGAGCAGGTGTTGCCGGCATTGGAGCGGCCTGCGTCCGGCGACGTGGTGCTCACCGAGGCGGTGCATGCCTACGGGTTGGGCGAATCGGCGGGCGCGGAACGGCTCGGGTCACTCATGGATCGTGGGCGCGAACCTCTGGTCGGGACGACCGTCAGCGAATCGATCCTCACGGCGCGGATTGTCGCGCGCGGTCCGCAAGCCACCGCGCGCCGTGCGCTCGATCGAACGATGGCCGTTGTCAAAGAAAAGTGGCATCCCTTTGTGTTTGGATGCGCGAACGGCTCGCTTGCGTCAGCCGTCGGCGAGCTGCTTCGTGCAGGGGGTCACACGTTGACCACAGCGGAATCATGCACGGGCGGCCTGCTGGGCAAGATGATCGTGGATGTTGCCGGCTCCAGTGACTACTACCTGGGCGGTTGGGTGACGTACACCAATGAACTGAAACAATCATGCCTGGCGGTGCCGGGGGCCGTGTTGACGGAGCACGGCGCGGTCTCGGAGCCGACGGCCGGGGCGATGGCGGAAGGAGCGCTGAAAGCCAGTGGGGCGGATTACAGTCTTGCCATCACCGGAATCGCAGGGCCGGAGGGTGAAACGCCGGACAAGCGGCTCGGCACGGTGTTCATCGGTCTCGGTCAGGTCAACGAAGGCGACGTGCGCGTTGTGGTCCGGCAGTTCGCGTTTCCTGGGGACCGTTGGGCGATCCGCGATCGGTCCGCCAAGTCGGCGTTGCAAATGTTGCGGTTTACGCTGCTCGGCGTATCGGACGACACGCATCTACTATGGGCGGTGCATCCATGACGCCGCATGACCCGATCGCCTACATCGGACTTGGCTCGAACCTTGGGGATCGCCGCCGAAACCTGGAATCAGCCCTCGATGCGTTGCGCGAGACGACTGGCATCGAACTGGTTGCGGTGAGCACGCTGATCGAAACGGAACCTGAAGGTCCGCCCGGCCAGGACCGATATCTCAATGGGGCGGCTACCATCCGTACGAAACTGTCGCCGCGAGGTTTACTTCAAGCGATGTTGGAAATCGAGTTGGCCCATGGCCGGGACCGCACGGTGGAGCGTCGATGGGGGCCGCGCCGGCTCGACCTGGATTTGCTGATGTATGCCGATCGCATCATCGATGAGCCGGAACTCGTGGTGCCGCATCCTCGAATGCATCGGCGGACGTTTGTTCTGGAGCCGCTGGCCGAGATCGCGCCGGATGCGGTGCATCCTGTACTGAGTGTGACGATTCGGGCCTTGTACGAGCAGTTGATCGCAGGCCAGGCGACGGAATAGCGGCCGTAGAATACGTGTTGATTGAGATGGCAGGCTCACGCGGCCTGCCCAAGGCGTGTCAGGAGATCGAACGACGCGCGACCATGAAGGAGCCCTGCGCATGAAGTGGATTCTCGGAGTCCTTTGCCTCGCCGCCGCGGTGGCGCTGCCTTTGCTGCTGACGGCGTGTCAGTCTGAGAACGAGGCGGCGGCGCCATCGAA
>JACZXL010000060.1:0-7959 GCA_022571635.1 Planctomycetota bacterium | reverse complement strand
ATGCGCGACCATGAAGGAGCCCTGCGCATGAAGTGGATTCTCGGAGTCCTTTGCCTCGCCGCCGCGGTGGCGCTGCCTTTGCTGCTGACGGCGTGTCAGTCTGAGAACGAGGCGGCGGCGCCATCGAGCATCGATACTCCGCAGGGGTTGTTCGAGGCGGTGGCCCGGACCTATCAAAGCGCGCCGGCCTTTACGGATACGGTGACGGTCAACCTGCCTGGGCAGGGCGGTGAGCAGACGATGACCTTCGAACTGTTAGCCGGGGCCAATGGTAACGCACGGTTGACCGCTCTGGGGCACAACTTCCTCGCCGTCGACGGACAACTCTACCTCAGTCGGGAATCACGACCGGACAAGGTCGTTCGTTTACCGCTGGCGGACGGCCGGCTCCTGGCGACGGACCCGATTGGAACCTTGCGGCTGCCCCAACTGGCGCTTCGGTACGGCACGTCCTCAGAGGATTACCTTAAGGGCATAGGAATGGGCCTGGTTGAGGACCTGCACCTAACTGGCCGCGAATCAGTGCAGATCGACGGCACGGCACTGGATGCGCTTCTGTTCAACAACAACGATGATGCGACCGTCCGTGTTCTTATCGACCCGCGAACGAAGTTGATCAAATCAGTGACGGTTGACGGTCAGCTTGGCGCTCTTGAGTTTCGGATGAACCCTGCGGTTTACGCCGAGGCGCCGCGCGAGATTGTCTACGATCCGAGCAAGCACAGGGAGGTTCGCACACTGGCGCAGCTTGGGTTGGGTGAGGGCGATGCAGCGCCGGACTTCACGCTCTTAACGCTGGACGATCACGCGGTGACACTGAGTGATCTGGGCGGATCGGTCGTTGTGCTCGATTTCTGGGCGACGTGGTGCGGTCCCTGCCGAATGTCGCTCCCCAAGCTTCAAGAGTTCGCCACCTGGGCCGAGCAGGAAGGCGTGGCCGTGAAGGTGTTCGCGGTGGATATGGGGGAGCGGGTGCGCGGTAACGACCAAAAGCGGCAGAGGGTGCGACAGTTCTGGCAGCGTCAGGGTTTCACGATGCCGACCCTGATGGACTACGACGACAAGGTCGCCCAGGCGTTTGAGGTCGGCCCGATCCCGCACACGGTGGTGATCGGGCCGGATGGAAAGCTCTGGAAGGTGCATATCGGATTCAATCCCGGTATGGTCGAGGTGCTCAAGCGGGAGACGGCCCAGGCGCTGGCCGAGGCGGATTGAGCCGCCACGATCGTTTCGACCCCGGACCCGATACGACCGGCGGCTGGGCGGTATCATCTGTGTACCGGGTTTGGCACCGTACACACAACGGAGGCTTCAGAACATGACCATGAAACTGAGTCGGCCATTGATAATGACGACCGTGATGCTGCTGGGGGCCGCAACCAGTTACGCTCAGAGCGATGGGATGTTCGACGCCGACCCGGCAGCGGCGAAGGCGTTCAAGCAACTCGTCACCTCGTACCGCAACCGTCCCGCGTTGACGGTGAAGACCACGATGAAAGTGGAACTGTTCCAGGGCGAGCTCTCCTCCGACACGGACGAAGTCCAAGCCCAGTTCACCTACTCGCGCGGCGGGGCGGGCATCATCAAGCTGCGCGGCTTCACCTGCTACGTCAAAGACGGCGTGTTCTGGGCTGTGCACGACGAGACCGACCATTCCTATTACACCGAGGAATACGAGGACAATCCGTACTATACGATTCTTTTTAGTTTCCGGGATTTTCCCTTCCCGCATCTGGGGCTGCTATGGGGTGAGCCGGATATCCAAGACGTGTATATGCAACTACATCCGCGGACCGACTCGATCGTCCCGACCTCGGTTGAGCTTCGAGACGTTGATGGCAAACAGATGCAGCGCCTCGTTCTTTCCAGCCCGAACGCTTCGATGCGAATCGACATCGATCCGAAGTCCAAGCTCATCGCGTCCATCAAGCACGAAATCACAGGCGGCGACTTCGTGCAGCAAGGCGCAAGGATCATCACTGCGTATTCGTACGAGTACGAGACGTACGACACACCGCTGGACGAGGCGACGTTGCGCTTCGAGCCGGGGTCGCGCCAGAGGGTGGATATGCTGGCGATGCTGATGCCGCCGCCGCCGGCCCCGGAAGCACCGGTTGGTCCGGCGGGTGGAGAAATGGGGGCCGGCCCGTTGATTGGCAAGGAGGCGCCGGGGTTCGTCCTGGAGACCGCCGACGGGCAGGTGGTGGACCTTGCGAAGCTGCGGGGCCAGGTGGTGGTGCTGGACTTCTGGGCGACGTGGTGCGGGCCGTGTCGGATCGGTTTGCCGCTGTTGCATGATGTTGCCCAATGGACCAAGCAGCAGAATCTGCCGGTGCAAATCTATACCGTGAACATTCTCGAAAGTGCGGGTGGGCCGCAGGAGCGACTTGAGACTGTGAACAGGTTTTGGAAGAAACAAGGTTTCACGCTGCCGGTGATCATGGATTACAAGGACGAAACCGCGGGCACGTATAGCGTGACCGGGATTCCGACCACGGTGATCATTCGTGCGGACGGCGTTGTCCACGCGTATCACCAAGGTCTCGTGCCGGTGGAGGCGATCAAGGACGACATCACGGCGGCGATCGAGGCGCTGCAAGGCGAGGATTGACCCCAAGCGCGTAACCAGCGTATGTCGGCTCTTCCTCTGAAGGTCGTTTCGTCACCGCGCCCCACGGCGAGCGACATCGCAGATCACGCGGGCATTGCGCGCGAACTCGCAGAGCTGATTGATGGCGATGTACGGTTCGGGCATCACGACCGGATGCTCTACGCCACGGACGCAAGCATTTATCAGGTTGAGCCGATCGGCGTCGTGATTCCTCGACATGTCGAGGATGTGAAGGCCGTTGTTGCGTATTGCGCGAAGCACGATCTGCCGATCCTTCCCCGGGGGAGCGGAACCTCGCTGGCGGGACAAGCGGTCAACCGGGCGGTGGTGCTCGATTTCTCCCCGTATTGCTGCCGTATCCTGGCGATCGATCCGCAGCGGCGAACGGCCAGCGTCGAACCCGGCGTCGTGCTGGACGAGCTGAACCGCAAGGCGGCGCCACATGGCTTGATGTTCGGCCCGGACGTCGCGACATCGACCCACGCCACGTTGGGGGGGATGATCGGCAACAACTCGGCCGGCGCGCACTCGATCCTGTACAGCCGCACGGTCGAGCACGTCGAGGCCCTGACGGTGTTGCTGGCGGATGGCGCGCAAATCGAGTTGAGCGAAGGCGCCGCTGCGGGTGACGAGCGAGTGGCCCAACTGACACGGCGGGTGGCCGAGGTTGTTATGCCGCTCGCTCGGGAGATTCGCGATCGGTACCCCAAGACGCTGCGGCGCGTCAACGGGTACAACCTCGATCTGCTGCTCGATCAGTTCGAGCGATCGCAGCCGGGCCGATTCGATCACGTGAACTTGGCGCATCTTTTGTGCGGAGCTGAAGGGACGCTGGGGATCACGCTCAGGGCGACCGTGCGCCTCGTGGCGACGCCGAAGCTCAAGGGACTGGCGATTGTTGCGTTCGCCGAGATCGATGAAGCACTGGGCGCGGTGAAGTCGATCCTCCAAACCAAACCGGCGGCGGTGGAGTTGATCGACCGTCTGATCATCGATCTGGCGCGGAAGAACGCCGAGTATCGCCGGTATGTCGATCTTTTGCCGACCGTAGACCGCGAGACGCCGCAGGCGGTGCTGTACGTCGAGTACTTTGCAGAGGAGGCGTCGGATCTTCGAGGGAAGCTGGACGCGCTGGTGTCGCAGTTTCCGGCCGGACGAACGGCGCAGTACACCGAAGCGAGCGCGATGCTAAGCGCGTGGAAGCTTCGTCAGGCAGGCGAACCGTTGCTGCACGGGATTCCCGGGCTGCGCAAGCCCCTGACATTCATCGAGGACGCCGCGGTCGAGCCGGGGCGGCTGGGGGAGTTTGTGCGTGAGTTCCGCCGGATCGTTGCCGCCAACGGAACCGAAGCGGCGTACTACGCGCATGCATCGGTTGGATGTCTACACATGCGGCCGTTGATCTGCCTGCGTGATCCGAAGGACATGAAGGCGATGGAGGCGATTGCGACCGAAGTGACCGAGCTGATCAAGCAATTCGGCGGCGCGCTGTCGGGCGAGCATGGAGACGGCCGAGCGCGATCGGGATTGCTGCGGCGGTTTTACGGCGAAGCGCTGTGCGATGCGTTCGGCGCTATCAAGAGAATCTTCGATCCGCACAACCGGATGAATCCGGGCAATATTGTCGATCCGCAGCCGATGACGGAGGCGCTTCGCGTTCGTCCCGAAAAGGCGACCGTCGAGATTCCCGCGGTGAAGACGTACTTCCGGTACGACCGGGAGCACGGGTTTGGGGCAGCGGTGGAAATGTGTAACGGCGCCGGCGTGTGCCGGAAGCTCGTCGGCGGAACCATGTGCCCGTCGTATCGCGCGCTGCGCGATGAGCGCCACGCCACGAGGGGGCGCGGCAACGCCCTTCGACTGGCAATCAGCGGCCAACTGTCGGGCGATGGCCGAACGCCGGCGTGGGATGATCCCGAAACGATCAAAACCCTGGACTTGTGTCTTTCGTGCAAGGCGTGCAAAACGGAATGTCCCAGCAACGTGGATATCGCCAAGCTCAAGGCCGAGTACACCGCCCAGCGCTACGCCGCCTCGGGTGGTGCGCCGGCTCACGTTCGTCGGTTCGGGGATGTTCGGCGGATCAGCCGGATTGCATCCGCTTTGTATCCGTTGGTGAACGCAATGGGTCGGTTCGCCCCGTCCGCGTCGGTCATCAGGCGAGCGCTGGGTATCGCGCCGCAGCGCAGTCTGCCACGGTTCGGGCCCTCGCTCTATCGGTGGTTTACAGCGCGGGAGAGGGCGGCGGCGGATGGGCCGGTGGTGGTCCTTGTGCCGGACTGCTTCACCGTGTACGGCGAGCCGCGCATCGGAAGGGCGGCGGTCGTGGTGCTGGAGGCGCTGGGGTATCGGGTCGTACTGCCCAGGATGGGATGCTGCGGTCGAGCCGCGATCAGCATCGGGATGCTGGATCAAGCGCACACGGTGTGCCGAGAGGCGGCGGAGACGTTGCTCAGTTTGATGGATACGAACGAGGTTCAGGCGATCGTCGGGTGCGAGCCCGGCTGTATCTCGGCAATCAAGGACGAGTGGCAGGAACTTGAGATGGGCGTTGATCCGGCGGACCTGCGCCGAATCGCCGATCGCTGCGAGCTGGTAGAGGATTTCGTTGAGATCAGATGGGATGAGCATCCCAAACGGCCGTCAATCAACGTCGATAGCGGTGGCGGACCCGTCTTGTTTCACGGGCACTGCCATCAGAAAGCATTGTGGGGCATCGAACGAACCAGCGCGCTGCTGGGCCGGCTTTTCGGCGACCGGCTGTGCGTGCTTGATTCCGGTTGCTGCGGCATGGCGGGATCGTTCGGGTATACCGTCGATCACTACGAGCTGGCGATGCGGATCGGAGAGCTGTCGCTGTTTGGGGCCATCCGAGCCGAACCGCAGGCGACCGTGGTCGCGCCGGGGACGAGCTGCCGACACCAGATACTCGACGGCACGGGACGACGGGCCGTGCACCCGATCCAATTAGTCGCCGCCGCGTTGGATTTGGTGTTCTAGAGCAGTTTCAATGAAGACGTAGCGGTTGGGTGCGTTGGTCGCCGAACGCCCCGATAGATTCGCCGGTTTCGACGAGCTGGTCCGCGCGAGCTGATCTTCTATAACGAGTCGTGACCCATAGAAAATGGGACTTATCAGGCTCTGTAGAAAACCCCCTTGCCGTTTCTGTCCCATGGTTGAGAGTCTCCGAAACCGAATCAGTCGGGACTCACACACCACCTGGATCAGTTCTCGCGGAGCATGTCGGACGGTTTGGACAGTATCCGTGCATCAGAGGATGGGCGTAGTATTACCGCCGTGGTACTATCTCTTGCGGCCCGTAGAGCGGCCGAGGAAGGCAACCCGGGCATTCGTGATCTCGCCTCCGGATAGTGTGGCGCGGTCTTCTGGGTATCGGGCCGGGGCTACGTTCGCGACCGCAGGATCCCGCAGCGCGGCGAGCTACGCTACCACCTGATCCGGAGTTACCGCCGTGTCCAAAACGAAGTCCAACCATCCTCGTCTCCGGGTTCCAATGCGTGTACGTCGCAACGCGCTAAGGATGGCGCTTGGCTCGACTGCTGGGAAACAGAAGTTTGCTACCGGCGCCCTTGTGGCGATGATCGCTTCCGGCACATGGGTTTTGTTTGTCTTTGCTCTTCGGATGGAGGAGGGGGTAAGTGTCGCCCTGAGTGCCGTGGGCGTTGGCCTCGCTACCTACGCTGGCCTGTTCATCAGCAACAGACTATTGTCAAACGAGTTGGAGCAAGCAGTGATGGCACAAGGACTATGCCCTAACTATGGGTATGATGTCCATGCCGACTTCTCTCAGGCTTGCGCTAAATGCGGCTGGCAACGCAAAGAGAAAGACGCAGAGCAACCTGCGTGACTTGCGGACTTCCGGGGTTTTCTACAGAGGAGACTTATCCCCATTTTAATGGGACTTCGTCCCATTTATGCCATGCCGTCACGCCACATGATCATTGAAACTGCTCTAAGTAACCGAAAGCGCGATGTGGTCGTCTCACTCACCGCCGACTTGGACGACGGCGGTCACCATATCAAAGGCGATGGCGGAGACGATACGCTCCTGCATCTTCTTGGCGTGGCTGACGGCATCAGGTTCGGTGAGACCGTTGACGAGGATGCTGAAGGATCGCGCCCGGCCGTCGGGCCTGATCACGTAACCGCTGAGGCAACTGACATGCTTGATGTAGCCCGACTTAGCGCGGACGACGGCGCCTTGCAGGTCGATGTTCTTGAACCGGTTCTTCAACGTGCCGGATTGACCACCCAGGGCGAGGCTCTGCACGAAGACCGTCCCCACCGGGTCGTCGCTCAGGAAGGTGTGGAGCCAGGCGGTGAAGGTTGCGGCCGCGACACGGTTTGTTCGGCTCAGGCCGGAGCCGTCAGCCACGACGATCAGCCGGGCAAGATTGGGGTCGCCGATCCGCTCGTGCACGATGAGCCGGACGATCGCTGCGCCGTTGAGCCACGAGCCCGGTTCGTTGGTCACCGCGTAGCCGACACGCTTGATCAGCGCCTCGGCGTAGAGGTTTTTGCTGTCGCGATTGCAGCGGGTGACGATGGTGCTGATCGGCGTGGTGATGATCGGCCCGATCGGTTGGCCGGTGCTTTGGGGCTCGTGCACTTCGGCGGTGCGGTACAGGCTCACCTCGACGCCGGCTTTGCCCAGCCGATCCGCCAGCAGCCGTGCGAAGAACGTCGGCATGTCGTGCAGCGTGACCGGCACCGGCTCTCTGTACGTCCCCTTGACGTTCCCGTAGAACGTGAGATCGTTGGTTCCGAGCTTGCGGGCCACCCACGCGCTGTCGCGCTCGGCCGGGCCTCGGCGGGTCGTCCCACGATTGTTTATTTCCAGCCACGGCGCGTGCGGGCGAACCGTCCTGATGTCCGGGCGCACACGTTGATTGTGCCGGGGGTAGAAGTGCAACAAGTTGCGATGGAAATTGAAGCCGGCCACTTCGGCGCAGTACCGCCGGTTCAACTGATCGATCGGCCAGTCCTTGTGGACGAACTCGCGGTCGAAGATGCGGTCGTCAACGACGACTTCGCTGATATGCTCAATCCCAGCCTGGACGACCGGTTCGATCCAGAGATCGAGGAACTGCTCGATGTCGAGGCCGTCGAATTCTTCCGACTGCATCAGCGCTAAGAGGTCGGGGTCGCCAAACGCGGGATCGCCGTCGCCAAGAACGATCAATCGATCGCCCTCGCGCAGCAGCTTGGTGGTGAACTCGAAGTCCGGTCCCAGAACGTGCAGCGCGGTTCCGGTCGTGAGCAGTTTCATGTTGCTGGCGGGGATCATCAGCTCGTCGGCCTCGATCGCGACGATCACCTCGCCGGTC